>NZ_CAXWGV010000054.1:0-136286 GCF_964266725.1 Tessaracoccus sp. O5.2
ATTTCCATGATTTCCTCGGCAGACTTCAAGATGTCCCTTCCCCGGGTGACGAACAGTGCTTCAGCACCACTCATCGCACTCGAGGAAGGGACGCCGACCGCGGACGCGGCCAGGCAACGGATGTCGTGTCGGGCAGATCCCATGGCCACCACCGGGCAGATTTCATGACCGCCAGCGGGCAACTACATGACCGTCACTGGGCATTTTTCCGTGTCCGCCGACAGTGGTCCTAGCGCTTCGTCCTTGAGACGTGGCAACGCGAACGTGGCCGACTCGGCCTAGTCCTACAGCCTTCGGGCTCTTCTCACGATCAGCACCCACCGGCATTTCAGTCCGCGGCCGGAGACAGGACCAATGACTGTGGAGAAGAGCCATGACGATCATCGACGCGGACCGAACCGCGATAGACAGCCTGGTAGCTCCGGTACCGCTGGCCCGCGGTATCGCCGTTTCCTACTTGCGGGTATCCACCAAGGAGCAGGCGGAGAGGGGCGGCAACGCCGAAGGCTTCTCCATCCCAGCTCAACGCGAGGCCAACCAGCGCAAGGCCGACCAGCTCGGCGCGATGATCGTCGAGGAGTTCGTAGATGCTGGTGAGTCCGCACGGAAGGCCGATCGTCCCGAGTTGATGCGGATGATCCAGTACGTCACCAGGCACAAGACGAACTACTGCATCGTCCACAAGGTCGATCGGCTCGCTCGCAACCGCGCCGACGACGTGACGATCCACCTGGCCCTCAAAGACGCGGGCGTCACGCTCGTGTCAGCCACCGAGAACATCGACGAGACCCCCTCGGGCATGTTGCTGCATGGCATCATGTCGTCGATCGCCGAGTTCTACTCCCGCAACCTCGCCACCGAGGTCATCAAGGGGCTGTCACAGAAGGCAGCGCAGGGAGGCACGGTGACGAAGGCGCCCATCGGGTACCGCAACGTCGGTGTCCGCGACGACTACGGGCGAGAGATACGCACTGTCGAGATCGACGAGGAGCGCGCTGCCCTGGTGCGGTGGGCGTTCCAGGTGTTCGCCACCGGAGACTGGACGACGAGCCAGCTCCACCAGGAACTGGTCGCCCGCGGCTTGACCGCGCCGGCAACGCCACGGCGTCCGTGCCGGCCCATCGCAAAGTCATCGGTACATCGGATGCTGACCAACCCTTACTACAAGGGCAGCGTCCGGTACCAGGGCGTCTCCTATCCGGGGCTCCATGAGGCGATCGTGCCCAAGGAAGTCTGGTACCAGGTGCAGACAGTGCTCGGTACCCATCGGACAGCGGCAGATGCGACTCAGATCCATGACCATTACCTGAAAGGGACTCTGTTCTGCGGGCAGTGCGGTTCACGGTTGCTCGTGTCGAAGGCCAAGAACGGCCAGGGTGTCATCTACCCATATTTCGTGTGCGCCAGCCGTCACGGCGGCCGGGGCGACTGCACACGGCAAGCGATGATGATCGAACACATCGAGCACCTCGTCGAACGTCTCTACGACCACGTACAGATTGACAGTGAGACCCGACAAGCCTTGTCCTCGATGCTGCACACCAAGTTCGACCAGATGATGTCCGAGGGTGCCGTCGAGCTGGCAGACCTCGCGTCCCGCCGGACGCAACTGGAGGGCGAACAAGAGAAGCTGCTCCAAGCCCACTATGCGGGAGCGATTCCGCTCGATCTCCTCAAGAGGGAGCAAGACCGCATCACCAGCTCGCTGGAGACCATCGCGCACCGCATCGCGGCGCACCACGGCCAGTACGCGGAAGCGCGGGCGAACCTTGATGACTCACTGGAGTTACTGTCCAACGCCTCCGACATTTACGCCAATGCCGACAACGCGAACCGGAGACTGTGCAACCAGGCGCTGTTCCAGGCGATCTACGTCGATGAGGACAACGACATCCGCGTGGCCTACCAGAAGCCCTACACGGCGGTCGGTGACGCCGTACTACAGGCTGATGCGTTGACGTGGGCTGCCACGGCACGAAGGGCCGGCCAGGTTGGAACTTCCTCCAAGGGTGGACCCTTGGTCGAAAGTTCCAACCTGGCCGCGGTGGGGTGAGTAACGGGACTTGAACCCGCGACTTCCTGGACCACAACCAGGTGCTCTACCAGCTGAGCTATACCCACCATGACGTCGCCCTCAAGCGACTGGGAAACAATAGCGTACGCGCCGATGGTGAGGGAAATTCACCGGGCGGTGGCGTCGCCGTTCCCCGTGACGGTGCCGCGGTGACGCGCGGCGATCTCGCGCAGCTGGGCGGTGGTGAGTCCCGGCGGGGGGAGGAAGACGGCCTCGCGGTAGTAGCGCAGCTCCTCGATAGACTCCTGGATGTCGGACAGCGCGCGGTGCGTGCCGGACTTGGTGGGGGCCTGATAGAGGGCCTTGGGGTACCAGCGCCGGGCCAGCTCCTTGACCGACGACACGTCGACGTTGCGGTAGTGCACCCAGCTCTCGAACTCCGGCATGTCGCGGGCCAGGAAGGCCCGGTCGGTCCCGATCGTGTTGCCCGCGAGCGGGGCCTTCCGCGCGACCGGGACGAGGCTCCGGACGTACTCCATCACCTGGTCCGTCGCCTCCGCCATGGTCATCCCCTCATGCAGGACGTCGAGCAGGCCGGACCGGGTGTGCATGTCGCGGACGAAGTCGTCCATCTGCGCGAGCTGCTCCTCGGTGGGGCGGATGAGCAGGTCGACGCCCTCGCCGAGGACGTTGAGGTCACCGTCGGTGACGAGGACGGCCACCTCGATCAGCGCATCGACCGCCAGATTCAGGCCGGTCATCTCGCAGTCCACCCACACCAGGTTCTCACTCATGGTGCCCAATCTAGGGGTGAGACTGCGGCGCCGCCCAACCGCCGCCGGCGGCTCGCGACCCCGCGGTCGACGTCGGTACACTGGGCGATCGTCGGCCCCTGTAGCTCAGCGGATAGAGCATCTGACTTCTAATCAGCCGGTCGCAGGTTCGAGTCCTGCCTGGGGCGCCGCGGACGGATCTCCTTCTCAGGCGAGGGACCAGTTCGCCAGCTCGACGAAATCGAACCACCCCAGCTCCGGGCGCATCGTCACCGACATGAGGTGTGCTGTCTCCACCCGCATCGTCCCCACCTCGGGGGAGCCCTCCAGCCGGGCTCGGATCTCCCGGTCCGGCACGTCGCCGGTGGCGTAGGCGAGGGTCACGTGCGGGGCGTACGGCCGGTCGGGCATGGTGCCGCCGAAGGTGCCGAGCGCGGCGCGCCGCACCCCGTCGACGAGCGCCTCCCACCCCGGCGTCGACTCGCCGACGCATTCGACCGCGCGCTCGTGCACCTGCGGGGGCCCGACCCTGAGGTCGAAGGCCGGCACCCCGGCGAGCTCGACGGTCAGCGCGTCGGCGAGGCGGGTGATCTCGCGGTTGCCGATCTCGTCGTACTGCGCGAGGCGGTTGACGGTGAAGTGCAGCCATGCCCGCGGCATGACGGGGAGATCCGGCACGCCGTCGAGCCGCGACTGGAGGTCCGCCAGGCGGTCCGTGACGTCCTCGTCGGGGACGACGTAGACGTGCAGCGACCCGTCGAGCCGGTCCCAGGTGGTCGTGGCGTCGAAGAAGCTCTCCATGCGCACACCCTAGGCGAGACCGCCTCGCCGCGACGGCCTGACGGTACGCTGGGCGCCATCATGACGACAGCGGAGATGGCCACGCGGCGACGACGGCTCAACGCCCTGCCCGTGGCCCGCACCGGGCCCTGGTACCGGCGCATGGTGGCCAGCCCCGTGTTCTGGCTCGCGCTGGTCATCGTTCCGGCCTCCGTGTACTTCCTCATCGCTCAGTACTGGATCCTGCACCCGCCGCAGACGTTCCCCGACGGGACCGAGACGCTGGGCATCACCGACGAGGCGTTCCGCCGGGCCGCGTTCTGGGCGATGTGGACCGCGCTGGCGTACTCGGCGCTGTTCATCTGGCTGGACCGCTTCCGGGCGCAGCAGCCCGTCGTGTGGGTGCTGACCTTCCTGTGGGGCGCCGCGGTCAGCACCTGGGTGTCGCTGCACGTGAACTCGTGGGCGGCCGAGATGATGGCCACCACGGAGGCGAACTCGGACACGGGGTCGCGCGCGGCTGTCTTCTCCGCACCGTTCATCGAGGAGCTGGCGAAGGCGACGATCCTCGTCCTGCTGGTGATCCTCATGCGGGGCCGGATCGTGTCGCGGCTGTCCATGGTGGCGTTGGCGGGACTGTCGGCCGTCGGCTTCGCCTTCGTCGAGAACATCATCTACTACGCCCGCGTCTGGATGCAGGCCACGCATGACATCTCGATCGCCGACCCGGACGCCACCATGATGGAGCTGGTGCTGCTGCGCGGCGTCTACACCTCCTTCGGGCATCCGCTCTTCACGCTCATGACGGCCTCCGGGCTGGTGATCGGGCTCGGGGCGCGCAGCCGACTGGTGCGGGTGCTGGCGCCGCTGGCCGGATTCCTGCTGGCCGGCGCGGGCCACATGCTCTTCAACGGCCTGGCGTCGACCAACCCGATGGACCAGCTGCAGCGGGCCTGGTACCTCGCCCTGGGCCTGGTCGGGGTCATCGTCATCTCCCTGATCGTCAGCGTCGTCGGCAACGGGCAGCTCATCCGGGCCCGCCTGACCGACTACCAGCGCGCCGGGTGGCTCAGCGAGCGCGACGTCGTCGTGTTCGGCGGCCCGCTGCGCCGGGTGAAGCTGCTGTGGTTCGCACTGTTCCGCGGCCCCCGCGTGTGGTGGCGCACCGCGACACTCCTGCGCCGCGTGACGGAGCTGGCGTACCTGCGCGACGCCATGACGCGCGGCACCGTCGACCAGACCGGCGACGAGCGCGCCCGCGAACTCATCCACGACATCGACGGGCTGCGCGGCCGTGCCCTCACCGACACCGAGGGCCTACGGCTCATCGAGCGTTGGCCGCTGCGCCGACGGCCGCTGCCCGGCGGCGCGACCCCCGGCCCACTGACGTCCGACTACCCACCGCCACAAACGCCCGGCCCGGCCGGCGTCGGAGGGAACTGGCCGAGATGAGCGGAGCCCAGAACCTCGCCGCCGCGTTCCGGCAGCTCGACGGTGCGCTGACCACCGCCCAGTTCCCACTGCCGCTCTACGGCGCGGACCGCCTCCGGACCCTCACCGTCACGCTCGGTCAGCAGCTGCGCGACCATCTGATGCCCCGCGCCGAGCGGCTGGACGCGCCGCTGCTCGCCGTCGTCGGCGGCTCGACCGGCGCCGGAAAGTCCACGCTGGTCAACTCGCTGCTGCGCGCCCAGGTCACCAGGCCCGGGGTGCTGCGACCTACGACGAAGTCGCCGGTCCTCGTCTGCCACCCCGACGACGAGGAGTGGTTCCGCAGCGACAACGTCCTGCCCGGGCTGGTGCGGACCGACACGCAACTGCACGACTCCCGCGCCCTGCACATCGTCACCTTCCCCGACCTGCCACCTGGCCTCGCCGTCCTCGACGCGCCCGACATCGACTCCGTCGACGACGCCAACCGGACGCTCGCCCGGCAGCTGCTCCTCGCCGCCGACCTGTGGCTGTTCGTGACGTCCGCCGCCCGCTACGCCGACGCCGTGCCGTGGGACTACCTGGCCACCGCCGCGGAGCGCAACACCGTCGTCAGCGTCGTCATCAACCGCTGCCCGCCCGGCGCCGTCGACGAGGTGGCCGGTCATCTCGCGCAGATGCTGGCCGAGCGGGGCCTCGCGGCCGCCAAGCTGTTCGCCATCGTGGAGCGGGCCCTGCCCGACGACGGGCTGCTTCCCCTGGGGGACGTCGCCGGGATCCGCCAGTGGCTGGTCGCGTTGGCGTCGCAGACCGAGGCACGCTCGCAGGTCGCGGTACAGACTCTCGCCGGCACCGTCCGCAGCCTCGACGGGGAACTCCAGGAGCTGGCCGACGGCATGCGGCGGCAGCAAGAGGCCCTGTCCGAACTCCACGACGACGCCGCGCGCGCCCACCGCGAGGCCGCCGACGCGGTGGACCGCGCCACGGGCGACGGCACCCTGCTGCGCGGCGAGATCCTCGCCCGGTGGCAGGACCTCGTCGGCACCGGTGAGTTCATGCGCTCGGTGGAGCAGCGGATCAGCGCGCTCCGCGACCGCATCTCGGGGTGGTTCACCGGCGACCAGCGCATCGAGGCCGTGGAGGTCGCGATCTCCGACGGGCTCGCGGCCGTGCTGCGGGACGCGGGCGAGCGGGCGGCCGAGGGAACGGCCGCCGCGTGGTCGCACACGCGGTGGGGGCGCGACATCCTCGCCGCCGAACCCGGCCTGGCCGTCCCGTCGCCGGGCTTCGAGCAGGCCGCGGAGGACGCCATCCGCGCGTGGCAGAGCGACGTCCTGCGCCTGGTCGAGGAGCAGGGCCGGGGCAAGCGCATGCGCGCCCGGTTCCTCGCGCTCGGCACCAACGCCGTGGGCGCCGCGCTGATGATCTACGCGTTCTCGCTCACGGGCGGGCTCATCGGCGCGGAGGTGGGGATCGCGGCCGGCGCCTCGGTGCTGGCCCAGCGCCTGCTCGAGGCCGTCTTCGGCGAGGACGCGGTCCGGAGGCTCGCGCAGCAGGCGCGCGCAGAACTGTCCGCCCGCGTCGACGGCGTACTGGCCGCTGAGCTGTCGCGGTTCACCGACGTGCTCGGCGCCCTCGCCGTCGACGACGAGGCCCCGGCCCGGATCGAGGCCTCCCGGGTGGCCCTTCGCTCCGCCGCGCGCGACGCCTTCGACGACCTGACCAAGCCCGTGGGGATGGACTGACATGGTGGGTGTCCTGGAACGCCTCGAACGCCTGCGCGCCGCCGCCGACCTCGTCGACGGGCGCATTCCCGACGCGCTGGCCGGGAAGGTCGACGATGTCCTGGCCAGGTCGAACCGGCGCCTGGCGGTCGGTCCGCAGACCGTGGTGGCGCTCGCCGGTGCGACCGGATCGGGCAAGTCGTCGCTGTTCAACGCCCTCACCGGCACCCGCCTCGCCGAGCAGGGGCCGCGACGGCCGACGACCGCGACGACGCTGGCCGCCAGTTTCACTGCCACCAACGCCGACCTGCTCGACTTCCTCGGGGTCCCGCGGCGCCACGAGGTCGCCCCGCCCGAACCGGACATGACCGACCTCGTCCTGCTCGACCTGCCCGACCACGACTCCACCGCGACAGCGCACCGCGAGGAGGTGGACCGTCTGGTGCGGGTCGTCGACCAGTTCGTGTGGGTGCTCGACCCGCAGAAGTACGCCGACGCCGCCCTCCACCAGCGCTACCTGCGGCCCCTCGCCGAGCATCGCGAGGTGATCACCGTCGTGCTCAACCAGGCCGACCGGCTCACCGCCGCGGAACTGTCCCAGTGCCTCGCGCACATCCGGCGCCTCCTCGACGACGACGGGCTCACGGGCGTGCCGCTGCTGGCGACCAGCGCCGTGACGGGGGAGGGGGTCGCCGAGCTGCGCCGGCACCTCAGCCGGCTCGCCGCCGGGAAGCGCGCCGCCTCCACCCGGCTGGCGGCCGACGTCACGGTCCTCGCGGCCGAACTGGACCGGCACGTCGGCCCCGCCCGCGGATCGGGCGCCGACCGTCGGGTCGTCGACGACCTCACGCGCAGGCTCGCCGGCGCCGCCGGGGTCCCCGTGGTCGTCGACGCCGTCCGCGACTCCGTGCGTCACCGCGGCACGCTCGCCACCGGATGGCCGGTGGTGTCCTGGCTGGCGAAGCTGCGCCCGGACCCCCTGCAGCGCCTCGGGCTGGGCCGCCGACCCGAACTCGAGGCCCCGGGCCTCAGACACAGCTCGCTCCCGGCCCGCTCGGCCGCGGCGCACTCGCAGCTGTCGAGCGCCCTGCGGGCCGTGACCGCCGAACTCGGCGACGACCTCCCCGGACCCTGGCGCGACGCCGTCGCGGCCGGGGTGCGCGAGGCCGAGCCGACGCTCGGCGACCGCCTGGACCGCGCCATCGTCGAGACGGAACTCCCCGCGGACCGATCGCCGGCCTGGTGGACGCTGGTGCGGGTGATCCAGTGGCTGCTCATCGCCGTCGTCGTGGTCGGCCTGGGCTGGCTCACTCTCAACGCCGTCCTCGGCTACTTCGGCCTGGGCGTGCTCCCGATGTTCCCGCTCGGCCCGGAGGACGGGCTGCGGGTCCCGGTGCCGACCCTCCTCGTGGCGGGCGGCGTGGTGGCGGGGCTGCTCGTGTCGGGTCTGTCGCGGCTGGTGATCTCTGCCGCGGCCGGCGCCGCCGCCCGGCGGGCGCGTAAGCGGCTGGAGTCAGCAGTCGCCGAGGTGGCGGAGGAACGCGTGCTCGCCCCGGCCCGCGCGGAGGTCGCCCGGCACGACGCGGCGCGCGCCGCGCTCGACCGCCTGCGCTGACCGCCGGCCCACGACTCGGGGCCCACGCGGGATAGCTGGCATACTGGCACGCGGTCCACGCTGAAAGGGAGCCTCACCTTGGCTGAGTTCATCTACACCATGCACAACGTGCGTAAGGCGGTGGGAGACAAGGTCATTCTCGACAACGTCACCCTCTCGTTCTACCCGGGCGCCAAGATCGGCGTCGTCGGGCCCAACGGCGCGGGTAAGTCCACCCTGCTCAAGCTCATGGCCGGGCTCGATCGCCCCAACAACGGCGACGCCGCGCTCGCGAAGGGCGCCAGCGTCGGGATCCTGTTGCAGGAGCCGCCGCTGACCGAGGGCAAGACGGTGCAGGAGAACGTCGAGGAGGCCGTCGCCGAGATCAAGGCGAAGATGGCCCGTTTCGAGGCCATCGGCATGGAGATGGCCGAGCCGGACGCCGACTTCGACGCGCTGATGGCCGAGATGGGGGACCTGCAGACCTTCCTCGACGCCCACGAGGCGTGGGACATCGACGCGCGCCTCGAGCAGGCCATGGACGCCCTCCAGTGCCCGCCGGCCGACGCGGTGGTGGACGTGCTGTCCGGCGGCGAGCGGCGCCGTGTGGCGCTGACGAAGCTGCTGCTCCAGCAGCCCGACCTGCTGCTGCTCGACGAGCCCACCAACCACCTCGACGCGGAGAGCGTCAACTGGCTCGAGGGCCACCTCAAGAGCTACCCCGGCGCCGTGCTCGCCGTCACGCACGACCGGTACTTCCTCGACAACGTCGCCCAGTGGATCTGCGAGGTCGACCGCGGCAAGCTGCACCCCTACGAGGGCAACTACTCGACCTACCTCGAGACCAAGCGTGCCCGCCTCCAGATCGAGGGCAAGAAGGACGCCAAGCGCGCCAAGATCCTCGAGAAGGAACTCGAGTGGGTGCGCTCGTCGCCCAAGGCACGCCAGGCGAAGAACAAGGCACGTCTCCAGCGCTACGAAGAGCTTGCGGCCGAGGCCGAGCGCAACCGCAAGATCGACACCGCCGAGATCAACATCCCGGCCGGGCCGCGCCTCGGCAGCGTGGTGCTCGAGGTCAACAAGCTCACCAAGGGCTTCGGGGACCGCGTGCTCATCAAGGAGCTGTCGTTCACGCTGCCCCGGGCGGGCATCGTCGGCATCATCGGCCCCAACGGCGTCGGCAAGACGACGCTGTTCAAGACCATCACCGGCCAGGAGGAGCCCGACTCCGGCTCCGTGCGGATCGGCGACACCGTCTCCTTCAGCTACGTCGACCAGAACCGCTCCGGGATCGATCCGGAGGCCAACGTGTGGCAGGTCGTCTCCGACGGCCTCGACTACATCAAGGTCGGCAGCTTCGAGATGCCCTCGCGCGCCTACGTCGCGTCGTTCGGGTTCAAGGGTCCGGATCAGCAGAAGAAGGCCGGCGTCCTGTCGGGCGGCGAGCGCAACCGCCTGAACCTGGCGCTCACGCTCAAGCAGGGCGGCAACGTCCTGCTACTCGACGAGCCCACCAACGACCTCGACGTCGAGACCCTCTCGAGCCTCGAGGACGCGCTGCTCGACTTCCCCGGCTGCGCCGTCGTGATCTCCCATGACCGGTGGTTCCTGGACCGTGTCGCCACCCACATGCTCGCCTGGGAGGGCGAGGATGAGGACGGGGTTCCGCAGTGGTTCTGGTTCGAGGGCAACTACGCGGACTACGAGGTCAACAAGGTGGAGCGCCTCGGCCCGGAGGCGGCCAGGCCGCACCGGTCGAAGCACCGCCGCCTGACCCGCTGACGCACCCGCCGACAGCAACGCCGAGGGCCGCCCTCCCATCTGGGGAGAGCGGCCCTCGGCGCGTTCCGGCACTACTTGACGAGCAGCTCCAGGATCTCCGGCATCGACTTGGCGAAGGAGCACTGGCCCGCGTCGTCGTTGGGCAGCACTGAGCAGTTGTTGTCCATGCCCTCGAAGGTGCTGACGAGCCACACGACCCGCTCACCGGCCTGCATCACCAGTGTGTCGTTGAAGACCCCGATGTCCTCGCCCTCCTTGACGGCCATCCCGAAGAAGTAGGACGCGCGGGCGGGGGAGGCGTCGACGGTCGAGGCGTCGAACGGCAGCCGGGTGTCCTCCGCGATGCTCACCCGGTCCCACCCGGCCGCCGTCATGGTGGCTTCGCACTCGACGGCGGAGGTGTGGATCTGGTCGAAGCCGTCGGAGGCGGCGGCCTCGTCGGCGTAGCCCAGCACGATCGCGTAGGTGGGCAGCTCTCCTTCGATCCCGAACGAGCGGACCAGGGTGGTGGTTGGGCTGCCCCATTCGCCGCGGTCGCAGAGGCCCTTGGCGGACTCGCCCATCGCGTCGCTCTCGGACAGCACCCCCAGCAGGGGGGAGGAGCCGTACGGGTACATCTGCTCGACGGTCGGCACATTGGCCCAGGTCGGCGGGTCCACGGGGGCCACCGTCGGCTGGGGTGCGGCGGTGGGCGTGGGCTCCACGCTCGGCTCGGGGGAAGGGCTGTCGGTCTCGGTGGTCGGCGCCGGGGAGGGGACCGCGGTGTTGGCCCATTGAGGACCGCGGAGCCCGTCCATGTAGGGCGCGACGGCCCACACGCCCGTGCCGACGCCGGCGGCGATCGCCGCGGCGGCAAAGCCGGTGGCGACCCGGCGGACGGTGCGGCGGCGATCGCCGCGGCGACGGATCTCGTGGGCGGGGAGCATGGGGACCTCCTTGGCTTCGGCGGCCAGATCATCGAGGGGGCGGATCGGCTCAGGCATGACGGGCCTCCATATCGGTGGAGAGGAGACGGGCGAGGGCGTGGCGGCCTCGGGCGAGGCGAGCCTTGACGGTTCCGGCGGGGGAGCCGACCTCGTCGGCGATCTCGCCGACGGACAGGTCGCACAGGTGGTAGAGCACGATGGCCCGCCGTTGTGGTTCGGGGAGTTGGGCGAGGGCCCGGGCGAGCGCGACGCGCTCGATACCGGGTTCCTCGGGGGTCGGCATCGGTTGGAGCGCGCGATCGGGCGGGCGCAGCGCCCGCGTGGCCCGACGCCAGCGGCTCACCGCGAGCCGGTAGGCCGTCGTGCGGACCCACGCCTCCGGGCTCTGGGTGATGTCGAGTTTCTTCCGGCGGTCCCAGGCCCGGATGAACGCCTCCTGGACGCAGTCCTGCGCCTCGGTGAGGTTGCCGCACATCGCGTAGACCTGGCCGACGAGTCGGGTGAACGAGGTCGCGTAGAACCGGTCGAACTGTGCCTCGTCCACTGCGGTGTCCTTTGCTGCTCGGGTGGTGTTCTGACACCCTTCATACGCCCGCATGGCGCCGTGCGGTTGCATGCGCGCCACACGCGTTTTCCGGTGGCGTGACACAACTCACAGCAGCCGGACGAATCGCCCCGATTCGGGGCCAAGAGACGCGACTGCTGTGAGGTTCGTCACGCCCCGCGCCGCTCGGCCTCGCGCAGGATGCGGCGCAGCGCCTCGGGCATGCCCGGCAGCGTCTCGGCCGTGAAGCGCAACACCCGCCAGCCCGCCAACTGCAGTTCGACGTCCCGCCGCCGGTCGGAGTGGAAGGTGGCGGGGTCGGAGTGGTAGCTGAAGCCGTCCACCTCGACGGCGACCCGCCACCGCAGGAAGGCGATGTCCAGGTAGACGACTCCCGACGGCAGCGTCAGGCGGTGGTTGGCGCGCCACCCGGTGAACCCGGCGCGGCGGAGGATCTGGTGAGCCTGGCGCTCCAGGTGCGACCACGGCTCGTCCCGTGAGATTCGCAGGTGCCGCAGGCACTCCGGGTTGCCGGGTCGGCCTGGCGTCGATCGCAGCGCGTCGTGGAGCGCCGCGATCGACGTGGCGCGCCGGCGCAGCGCCTCGTCGATGCACGTAGGCCCAAGCCGGGGGATGAGCTGGAGAACGCTCAAGGACGGGTACACCACCCGGTGCCCCTCCACCTCGAGGATGAGATCGGCCGGGATCTCCCACCTGTGCACGTCATAGCCCGGATATGTCGCCATCTGGCGGCGGGTGGAAGCGCTGACGGAATCATCGCGGAACTCCGGCCACCACGTCACCTGGGCGGCCGTGGCGCCGGTGAGGACCGCGTCGGGGTCCCAGAGCCGCAGCGCGGCGACCCGCGACAGGAACGAGTCATCCGCCCCGTAGACGCCGGGGAGCAGGCGCATCAGCTCTCCACGCGCGACGGCCCGGCGAATGCGCTCTCGGAGCTCGCGGTGAGTGCCGGCATGGATGGCCCCCGCCGTGGCGAGGAGGTGACTGAGACGCTCGTCCATGGGGACATTGCACGCTCGACAGCGGGTCGCGGACGAGGGCTACCGAGCAGTTGTGGATAACCCCCGTGACACAACTCACAGCAGCCGGTCGAACGCCCCCCATTTCGGGGCTCGTGACGCGACTGGTGTGAGATACGTCACGCCGGCGGTCAGTGGGTGGCGAGCAACTCCGCCAGCGACATCGAGGCGCGACCCGCCAGCGACGTCAGCTGAGTCTGGCAGCTGAAGCCGTCGGCCAGCACGATGGCGTCGGGATGCGCCGCGACGGCGGGCCCCAGGTCGTGCTCGAACACCGCCACGCTCACGTCGTGATGCCCGCGTTCGACCCCGAAGTTGCCGGCCAGCCCGCAGCAGCCGCCGACGGCGACGAGCGTCGCGCCGGTCGACTCCAGGATCGCCCGGTCCTTCGCCCAGCCGATCACGGACGCATGGTGGCAGTGCGGCTGAGCCACGATCGTGTGGCCGGTGAGGTCCGGCGCCACGAAGTCTGGGTCCTTGGACAGGAACTCGGCCAGGGTGAGGACGGCGCCGTCGAGGGCGCGCACATTGGCGTCGTCGGGCAGGAGCTCGGGAGCGTCGCTGCGCCACACCGCGGTGCAGGAGGGCTCCACCCCGACGATCGGGATCCCGTCGCGCACGTAGGGCGCCAGCACGGCCGCCGCCCCGGTCAGCTGGCGGCGGGCGCCGTCGAGCTGCCCCGTCGAGATCCAGGTGAGGCCGCAGCAGGCGTCGTCGCTCAGCACCTCCGGGTCGTAGCCCAGCCGGACGAGCACCTGGACCATGGCGGCGAAGGAGGTGGACTCGAAGCAGTCGGAGAACGAGTCGACCCAGATCAGCACGCGGCCCTTCGCCCCGGAGCCGGGGAGGTCTGCCGCACGGAAGCGGGCTCGGGCGCTGCGGTTCGCGAAGCGCGGGATCTGCCGCCGGGCGTCTACGCCAGCGCCCCACCGCAGCAGCCGGCCCAGGACCGGCGCGGAGCCGACGACGTTGATGAGCGATCCGAGTCCGGGGACCGCGGTGATGAGCCGGCCCCAGCGCGGCAGCCATCCCAGGGCGTAGTGGTTGCGGGGCCGGAGGCGGCCCTTGTAGCGCTCGTGCGTGACGCGTGCCTTGTAGGCGGCCATGTCGATGCCGGTGGGGCAGTCGCGGGCGCAGCCCTTGCACGACAGGCACAGGTCGAGCGCCGCGTGCACCTCCGGGGAGCGCCAGCCTTCCGAGATCAGGGAGCCGTTGACCATCTCCTGCAGTGCGCGGGCCCGGCCGCGCGTCGAGTCCTTCTCCTCGCGGGTGGCCTGGAAGCTCGGGCACATCACGCCGCCGGCGGACGTGGTGTTCGCGAGGCACTTGCCCACGCCACTGCACTGGTGGACGGCCTCCACGAACTCGGGATCGGTGAGGTTCAGCGGGGAGCGGCTCGCCGCGATCATCCTGAGGTCCTGCTCGACCGGGGCCGGGTCGACGAGCACGCCGGGGTTGAGGAGGTTGCGCGGGTCGAAGAGGTGCTTGACGCTGGCGAAGAGGTCCAGCGCGGCCTGAGAGTACATGTGGGGGAGCAGCGCGGAGCGCGCCCGGCCGTCGCCGTGCTCGCCGGACATGGACCCCCCGAAGCCGGCGACGAGCCGGGCCGCGTCTTCGACGAACGCCTTGTAGCGCGCCGCGCCGTCGGGCTGGTCGAGGGGGAAGTCGATGCGGCAGTGGACGCAGCCGTCGCCGAAGTGTCCGTAGGGCAGGCCGTGCAGCCCGTAGCGCTCCAGCAGGTCGTCGAAGGCGCGCAGGTAGGAGCCGAGGTGCTCGGGCGGCACCGCCGCGTCCTCCCAGCCGCCGTACGCGGGCTTGTCGAGGCTGACGCCCGCCAGGCCGGCGCCGTCGGCGCGGATCTTCCACAGCTGGGCCGCGCGCGCGGTGTCGTCGACGACCCAGCCCTCGGTGGCGCGTGCCGCCGCGACCAGCGCGTCCGCCCGGCCGCGGACCTCGGCGGCGTCGTCGCCCACGACCTCGAGGAACATCCAGCCGTCGCCCGCGGGGAGGGTGGGCACGGACGCGGCGCCGAACTTCTCCGTCACGACGTCGACGATGCGTCGGTCGAGCCCCTCGCAGGCGGTAGGCCGGAACCGCAGCAGGTTGGCGATGTCGTCACCGGCGTCGGCCATCGTCGGGTAGCCGAGCGCGACCATCGTGCGCTGGGGGGCGTCAGCCACCAGCCGGACCGTGGCCCGTAGGATGACGCCGAGCGTCCCCTCGGTGCCGGCGAAGAACTTCGGCAGGTCGAAACGCTGTTCGGGCAGCAGGTGCTCCAGCGAGTAACCGGACACCTGTCGAGTGAAGCGGCCGAACTCCGTGCGGATGACGCCGAGGTTGGCCGCGACCAGGGAACGCAGCTCTGGATGGTCGTCGACGCCGAGCGTCATGAGCTCGCCGGTGCCGGTGATGACGTCGAGCGACACGACGTTGTCGGCCATGCGGCCATAGCCCAGGGCGCGGGGGCCGCAGGCGTTGTTGCCGATCATGCCGCCGACGGTGCAGCGGTTCGACGTCGACGGGTCCGGCCCGAGCCGCAGCCCATGGGGGCGGGCCGCCGCCTGTAGCTGCTCCTGCACCACCCCGGGGTCGATCACGGCGGTGCGGGTTTCCGGGTCGATCGAGTGGATGTGGTGGAGGTGCCGGGCGACGTCGATGACCAGCCCGGGGCCGACGGCGTTGCCGGCGCAGGACGTGCCGGCGCCGCGTGCGGTGATGGGGGTGCCGGTCTCGAGGGCGGCGCGCACCAGGGAGACGAGCTCGTCGGTGGTCCGCGGGTAGGCCACGGCCTGCGGCTCGACGCGGTAGAGCGAGGCATCGCTCGAATACAGGGCGCGGGTGAGTGTTGAGGTGTCGACGATCTCCGCGAGGTCCCCGAGTCGGGCGAGCAGCTGTGCGTGGGGCGCGGTGGTGGTCGTCACCCGCCCTAGTCTGCCACCGCCAGCACCGCCGCCATCGCCCGCCCAAGCGCCGCGTAGTCCTCGGGCGCGATGGCGTCGACGAAGACGCGGCGCACCGAGTCCACGTGGGCGGGAGCGGCCCGCTTCAGCAGTTCGTATCCCGACTCCGTCATCACCGCCTGGACGCCGCGACCATCGGACGCGCACGACACACGGGTCACGTAGCCCGCCTGCTCCATGCGCTTGATAGTGTGCGTCAGGCGGGAGCGGGAGTGGCCGACGGAGGCCGCCAACTCGCCCATGCGGATGGTGTGGTCGGGCGACTCGGAGAGCCGCACGAGTAGCTCGTACTCCGCCAGGCTCAGGCCGAACTGGTTGAGCGCCTCGTCGAGGTACTCGTCGATATGCGTCTTGGCCAGCAGGTAGCTGCGCCAGACGCGCTGTTGGCTCTCGGTGAGCCAGCCGTGCACTGGTTCGGACATGGCGCCAGTCTAGCAGATTGTTTACCATTCAAGTATTTCGGTGGGTGTCCGCGTGCGATCCCTACCCTCGGAGGCGTGGACGCGGATAGGCTGGGCCAAACGTCGAGAAGGGACCCGCACTGTGGGCATTAGGGAAGAGATCCTGGAAAAGGCGGCTGACAACGTCGGTCACATGTTCAGGCGGCGCGTCGAGGCGACGCCGGACAAGCTGGCCTTCATGTACCCGGAGGCGTCCGCCGACGGCCCCACCGCCTGGGCGAAGATGACCTGGCGCGAGACGGGCGACGTCGTCGACCGGCTGGCGGCCGGGCTGCTGGCGCGCGGCCTGACCGACGAGCAGCGCGTGGCGATCTGCTCCAACACCCGCGTCGAGTGGATCCTCACCGACCTCGCCATCGCGCTGGCTGCCGGCGCGACGACGACCGTCTACCCCAACACGCAGGCCGGTGACCTGCACTTCATCGTCAAGGACTCCGGCTCTGTGATTTTCGTCGCCGAGGACGCGCAGCAGGTGGCGAAGATCACCGACACTCCCGAATTCGACGACCAGATCCACACCATCGTCGTGTTCGACACCACGGGCCTCACCCTCGACGACCGGATCATCTCGTTCCAGCACCTCAAGGAGGCCGGCGAACGCTACCTCGAAGAGCATCCCGACGCCGTGGACAAGGCGATCGCGAGGACGTCGCGGGACTCCCTGTCGACGCTGATCTACACCTCGGGCACGACGGGGCGCCCCAAGGGTGTTCGGCTCAACCACATCTCCTGGGTGTACGAGGGCGCGGCCACCAAGTACCTCGACATCATCGGTCCCGACGAGCTGCAGTACCTCTGGCTGCCCCTCAGCCATGTATTCGGCAAGGCGCTCATCGCGGCCCAGCTCGACTACGGCTTCGCCTCCGCCGTCGACGGGCGCATCGACAAGATCGTCGAGAACCTCGGCGTGGTGAAGCCGTCGTTCATGTGCGGGGCGCCGCGGATCTTCGAGAAGGTGCGCGCCGCCGTCATGACGGGCTCCACCGGCCTCAAGGGCAAGATCGCCCGCTGGGCGTTCTCGGTGGGCTACAAGTCGATCGACGACCGCCTCGCCGGTCGCCCGCTGAGCGGCGCGCTCGCGGTGCAGTACAAGATCGCCGACAAGCTGGTCTTCTCCAAGCTCAAGGGGAAGCTGGGCGGCAACATCAAGTTCATGATCTCGGGGGCGGCGAAGCTCTCGCCGCAGGTCCAGCAGTGGTTCTACGGGGCCGGGATCCTCATCGTCGAAGGCTACGGCGCCACCGAGACGAGCGCCATCGCGGCCGTCGACCTCCCGCGCGACCCCCACTTCGGCACCATCGGCCCCATCCTCCCCGGCATCGAGACGAAGCTGGCCGACGACGGCGAACTGCTCCTGCGCGGCCCGATCATCACCCCCGGCTACCACAACCTGCCAGACGAGACGGCCGAGGCCATCGACTCCGACGGCTGGTACCACACGGGCGACATCGCCGAGATCCTCCCGTCGGGGCACCTGCGCATCACCGACCGGAAGAAGGACCTGTTCAAGACCTCCGGCGGAAAGTTCGTCGCCCCGCAGAAGGTCGAGAGCGCCATCCAGGCCAATATTCCGTACGTGGCACAGTCGATCGCGATCGGCGAGGGCCGCAAGTACGTCTCCGCGCTGGTGGTCCTCGACCCGGTCCTCCTGCAGAAGTGGGCCGACAAACACGATCTCGGGAACCTCAGCTACGCCGAACTGTCGCAGCGCCCCGAGATCCGGGCGTCGATCGAGCGCTGGATGCAGCGCGTCAACGGCAAGCTCGAGCGCTGGGAGACCGTCAAGCAGTTCGCGATCCTCGATCACGAACTCACCGTCGACAACTCCGGCGTCACGCCCAACATGAAGATCCGGCGCTCGATCGTCACCGAGAAGTACGCGGATCTGGTGAACTCACTGTACCCGCAGGGAGACTGAGTGTTCGACGTCGTCTGCCCCCTGCGCTGGTCGGACCTCGACGCACAGGGGCACGTCAACAACGCCGTCATCGTCGACTACCTGCAGGAGGCCCGCGTCGCGTTCCTGCGCAGCGGGCCGGCGTCGGACCTGCTGGACAGCGGGGTGGTCGTCGTGTCGCACCAGGTGGAGTACCGGCGCGCGATCGACTACTCCGATGACGGCGTCCACGTCACGCTCGGAGTCGCGGAGCTGGGCGCGGCCCGGATCGTGCTCGCCTACGAGATCCGGCAGGCGGGGGAGCCGGCGGTACGGGCCCGCACCCTGTTGTGCCCGTTCGACTTCGACGCGCAGTCGCCGACCCGGCTGCTCCCGGCCTATCGGGAGTTCCTGGCCGGTCACCGCATGACGGCCGAGCCGCTGCGGGAGGTCGCGGTGCCGGCCCTCGACGGGCGGGGGACCAGGGTCCCGCTGCCCGTGCGGTGGACTGACCTCGACGCCTACGGGCACGTGAACAACGCCAAGGTGTTCGACTACGTGCAGCAGGCCCGCATCACGGCCACCACGAGGTGGGATCCGACGATGGCGCGGGCGGGGTCGCGGGAGAGTCGCCACCTGTGGCTCGTTGCGCGGCAGGACGTCGACTACCTGGCTCAGATGGACCACCGCATGGACCCCTACGAGGTGCTGGTCGCGCCGGTGGCGATCGGGTCGTCGTCGATCACCCTGGCGACGGAGATCATCGACCCGGTCAGTGGCGCCGTGGCCGTGCGCGGGCGCACGGTGTTGGTGTGTGCCGATCTCGACGGCAGGAAGACGCCGCTCGACGACGTCACGCGAACCCGACTCGAGGACCACCTCGTCCCGCCGGTTCCGTGAGCCTGCCGGGCAGAAGCGGTTCGCTGAGGTCGCGGCGCCCCGTTCGCTGAGGTCGCGGCGCCCCGTTCGCTGAGGTCGCGCCAGTCTCGTTGGCTGAGGTCGCGCCTGGTGCGGAGCACCCGGGCGAGTCTCGAAGCCGACGCCTTCCCGTTCGCTGAGGTCGCGCCCGACGGCGGAGCCGTCCGGGCGAGTCTCGAAGCCGACGCCGTAGGCGTCGATCCCTTGACCCCATCCTCTGAAGGTGCGGGGAGCCGTGACCCGTCGCTCGGGCGGCCGTGGTGGTCGGGTGTTCTCTTCGGCTGACCGACTGGCTGGGGTTGAGTAGTCGAGGCCGCCCGAGCGTCGGCTCCCGTCTCCCCACACTGGTTCCGACGGTGGCGTGGGCGGGTTCGGGTGCGTGCCGGTGGGGCGGCCCTGGGTCGGGTTGGTCTAGGCGGGACGCCAGTTGGGTGATCGTCGGGTTGGGCATCACTGCGCGCAGCCGCCCCACCGTCCCACCCCCTCGCGGGAATCCCCACCGACGTTGAGGTCGCGCCACCCGTCCGCTGAGGTCGTGCCGACCTCGTTCGCTGAGGTCGCGCCCGACGGCGCAGCACCCGGGCGAGTCTCGAAGCCGACGCCTTCCCCGTACGCTGAGGTCGCGCCCGGTGCGGAGCACCCGGGCGAGTCTCGAAGCCGACGCCGTAGGCGTCGATCCCCAAGGGTCGTCAGGTGCCGTCGCCCCAGTTGGCGGCGGAGCGGCGGATGAGGTCGTCCAGGTCCGGCCGGTGGTCTGCCGGAGCGGTGTCGGGAGAGTCAGGCGGGTCCGTGTTGGGCGGGTCGTCGTCTGGGCAGGGTGGTGTCCCGGCGCGGATCTGTTGGAGTCGGAAGCGGCGGTGTTGCCGCGGGCGTCTGGCGGGATCGATGTGTCGCGGTGGGGTGAACCACGGCAGCCCGGTCACCGGATCCAGATCCACCCGCCACTGCGACTGCTCCGACTGCAGAGGATCGGGCTCCACCAGGCGGTGATGGTGCGGGCAGAGGAGTACCCCGTTTCCGAGCCGGGTGTCGCCGCCCTGCCACCAGGGGATGATGTGGTGTGCTTCGCAGCAGGCCGGGGTGGCGGTGCAGCCGGGGAATGCGCAGCCACCGTCGCGCTGCATCATCGCGGCCCGCAGGCCGGGTGTGAAGGTGCGGTAGGTGCGGCCCACGTCCAGCAGTCGGGATGGTCCGCCTAGGACGACGGGGATGATGCCGGCGTCGCACGCCAGGCGTCGGACCTCGCCGGCGGACAGGCCGTCGACGTCGTCGGCACCGATCAGGCAGGCCTTCCCGAGGCCCTGCTTGAGGGTGTCGAGGTCGAGGGTGACGTGTACCTGCGGCCTGTCCCCACCATGCGCAGGCAGCGTTCCGCTGGTGGCGGCCTTCTGGGTCAGCAGGACCAGCGCGTCGGCGCGCCTGGCGTCGCGTGACGGGGTCTCACCGGCGGCGAGGTAGGTGGAGGCGTCGGGCAGCAACGCATCCAGTTGCGCGGTGAGGAGGGCCGCGTGGGAGACGGGCAACTGTCCGGTGATGCGCATCGATCCGTGATAGTCCGGCGCGAGTCGCAGGAACCGCCCCCGATGCGCCGCCGTTTCCTCCCGGGCGAGACGCTTCGCGTCATCCACATCGGCCTGATCCGGATCGATGATCTCCACCAGACGAGATGCCAACACCCGCAACTCGGACGGGCCGAGGGTGTCGACGTGGGCGAGGATCTCCTCCTCGCAGCGCGTCAGTTCCGCCCGGGTCAGCCGGGCGGGCAGTTTCCGCAGACCTGTGACGATGGCGTCGGCCTGGGGCAGCGAGATCGAGCCGTCGTTGAGCGCGGCTCCGATCAGCGGGAAGCGGTCACACAGGTCCTGCGCGAGCCGCAACGATGCGGTGGCCTGGGCGGGGGTGGTGCGCACCGACTGCCGCACCCCGTCGATCACGGCCTCCGCCGCGACCAACTTCGCCTCATGCAGGAGATGGAGGCGTAGACCGGCGAGCTGCGCCTCGGCCTCGGTGACCGCGGCGACCAGCCCGCCCAGCCGGTCGACAGTCCTGGCCGCGTCCCGGTCGAGCGTGCCGACGGCGTCCCAGATCGCGGCGAAGTATCGCTGCCCGAGATCCCGTAAGTCGCTCATGTGACCTATTATTGCGGGGGCCACTGACAATTTCTGAGCCCTGGCGAGGGGGATCGACGCCTGCGGCGTCGGCTTCGAGACTCGCCCGGGTGCTCCGCACCGGGCGCGACCTCAGCGAACGGGTGGGCGCGACCTCAGCCAACGAACCGCCGCACCCCCACCGGCACGACACGCCGTCGAACTCCGCCATCAACGCCCTCAACCGCCCCGAAGCCCGAGCAAGGCTGCCATCCGTGCTGCGCTCGGGGGATCGACGCCTGCGGCGTCGGCTTCGAGGCTCGCCCGGACGGCTTTGCCGTCGGGCGCGACCTCAGCGAGCGGGGTGGCGTCGGCTTCGAGACTCGCCCGGACGGCTTTGCCGTCGGGCGCGACCTCAGCGAGCGGGGTGGCGTCGGCTTCGAGACTCGCCCGGGTGCTGCGCACCGGGGCGCGACCTCAGCGAGCGGGGTGGCGTCGGTTTCGAGACTCGCCCGGACGGCTTTGCCGTCGGGCGCGACCTCAGCGAGCGGGGTGGCGTCGGCTTCGAGACTCGCCCGGACGGCTTTGCCGTCGGGCGCGACCTCAGCGAGCGGGGTGGCGTCGGCTTCAAGACTCGCCCGGACGGCTTCGCCGTCGGGCGCGACCTCAGCGAACGGGCACGCGACCTCAGCGGACGGGTCGTGGGATGGACACGCACACAGTCTGGCCGTAGGATGTGAACGTTCACATCAAGCCGTGTCGCCACCGAGGATGACAAGGGCCGACGATCCCAATCCCTCAGGAGAACCCCATGCAGAATCCCTTCGACGGCAAGGAGATCTGGTTCCTCACCGGATCCCAGGACCTCTACGGCCCCGAGACCCTGGAGCAGGTCGCCCAGCAGTCCGCCGAGGTCGCCGCCCTCCTCGACGGCGCCGACGCCATCCCCGTCAAGATCGTGCACCGCCCCACGCTCAAGGACCGCGACGCCATCCGCACGGAGATGCTCGCCGCCAACGCTGAGCCCGCCTGCATCGGTGTCATCACCTGGATGCACACCTTCTCGCCCGCCAAGATGTGGATCCTCGGCCTGGCGGCCCTCGACAAGCCGATGCTGCACCTGCACACGCAGGCCTCGATGGGCCTGCCGTGGGACACCATCGACATGGACTACATGAACCTCAACCAGTCCGCCCACGGCGACCGCGAGTTCGCCTACATCGCCTCGCGGCTGGGCAAGGCCCGCCGCACCGTCGTCGGCCACGCGTCGACCGCCGTCGTGCAGGAGAAGATCGGCACCTGGGCCCGCGCGGCCGCCGGCTGGGACGCGCTGCACCACACGAAGCTCGCCCGTTTCGGCGACAACATGCGCAACGTCGCCGTCACCGAGGGTGACAAGACGGAGGCCGAGCTGCGGCTGGGTGTGTCGGTCAACACGTGGGGCGTCAACGACCTCGTCGCCGCGGTGGACGCCGTCGATGACGCCGCCATCGACGCGCTGGTCGCCGAGTACGAGGAGTTGTACGACGTCGTGCCCGAGCTGCGCAAGGGCGGCGACCGGCACGAGGCCCTGCGCTACGGCGCGCGGCAGGAGCTGGGCCTGCGCAGCTTCCTCGAGGCCGGCAAGTTCGGCGCCTTCACCACCAACTTCGAGGACCTGGGCGGCCTCAAGCAGCTCCCGGGCCTGGCCGTGCAGCGTCTGATGGACGCCGGCTACGGCTTCGGCGCCGAGGGCGACTGGAAGACGGCCATCCTGGTGCGTCTCGCCAAGGTGATGGGCTACGGCCTGCCCGGCGGCGCGTCCCTGATGGAGGACTACTGCTACGAGATGACCCCGGGTAAGGAGAAGATCCTCGGCGCCCACATGCTCGAGGTGTGCCCCTCGCTGACGACCGCCAAGCCGAGGCTGGAGATCCACCCGCTCGGCATCGGGGACCGCGAGGACCCGGTGCGCCTCGTCTTCGACGCGGACCCGGGCCCGGCGCTCGTCGTCGCCATGGCGGACATGCGCGAGCGCTTCCGCCTCACCATGAACGTGGTGACCAACGTGGAGCCCGACGCCCCGCTGCCGAACCTGCCCGTCGCCCGCGCCGTCTGGGAGCCGGCTCCCGACTTCGCGACCTCGGCCGAGTGCTGGCTGATCTCCGGCGCCGCGCACCACACCGCGATGTCGACCGCCACCACCCGCGAGATGTGGGAGGACTTCGCCGAGATCGCCGGCATGGAGCTGGCGGTCATCGACGAGCACACCACGACGCGCGGCTTCGCGCAGGAGCGCCGTCTCGAGCAGGCCTACCATCGCCTCGTCCAGGGCGTCTGAGCCTGACATGACATCCCCGCGGGGCCGGTCGACCGGCCGGCCCCCGGGGATGATGGCGGTGGCCCGTCTGGCGGGAGTGTCCCACCAGACGGTGTCGCGGGTCCTCAACAGCCCGGAGCAGGTGCGCCCCGCGACGCGGGAGCGGGTGGAGGCCGCGATGCGCGACCTTGGCTACAGCCGCAACCTCGCGGCCCGCGCGCTCATCACGCAGCAGACGGCGCTCCTCGGCGTCGTCTGGACCGGCGCCGGCTACGTCGGCCCGTCCAACACGGTGGCCGGCATCGAGGTCGCGGCGCGGCGCGCCGGCTACGCCACACTCGTGGCGGCCCTGGAGAACCCGTCCGACGACGAGGTCGCCGCCGTGTTCCGCGGCTTCCGGGACCGTGGCGTCGAGGGGATCGCCGTGGTGGCACCCCACGAGGCCATGGCGCGCCTGGCCCGCGAGCACTCCACCGGCATCCCGACCGTCATGGTCGCCGACATGGCGCCGGGCGAGGGCTACCGCGTCGTCTCGGTGGACCAGCGTCTCGGGGGGCGGCTGGCCACCGAGCACCTCATCGCACGGGGGTGCCGCCGGATCGAGCACATCTCCGGCCCACTAGACTGGTTCGACGCGCGCGAGCGCATGGTGGGCTGGCGCGAGGCGCTCGGCGCCGCCGACCTCCCCGTCCCGGCCGTCAGGGTGGGGGACTGGTCGGCCGAATCCGGGTACGCCGCCGCCCAGGTGCTCCTCGGCGACGGCGACCTGCCCGATGCCGTCTTCTGCGGCAACGACGCCACCGCCCTCGGCCTGTTGTCCGGACTGCGCGACGCCGGTGTCGACGTCCCCGCGCGCATCCGGGTGGTCGGCTATGACGACTCCCTCGGGTCGGGCTACTTCACCCCTCCGCTGACGACGGTGGCGCAGCCGTTCACGGAGCTGGGCGGCACGTGCGTGGACGTCCTGGTCGCGGCCATCCACGGCGACGAGTCGGGGCGGAAGCACCTCCCACCCCGGCTCGTCGTCCGCGCCAGCTCCTAGGGAAGCGCTGATCATCGGCGCTACCTCGGTTCGGGTGGGGTTGTGACGGTCGGAAGGGTGCTGGAGGGTAGCCTGGGCTGTCCGTTTCGGCCTTGCCGGCCCCGTTTCGGGGCCTTCCGGCGGTTTTTTGGGCAGGCTACCGCCCGGACTACCCAGCCAGGATGGCGTTGTTGAGGCGGGTCTGGATCACGGTGGCTCGTGCCGTCATCAGCAGGTTCGCTGAGGCCATCGCGACCTGGAGGTGGTGGAGGTTCTTCGCCAGGCCGCGGTAGCGGGTCTTGGTGAACCCGAAGTCGCGCTTCACGATCAAGAAGACGTGCTCGACTTTCGCCCGCACGGAAGCCTTCCTGGACTCCAGTAGCTGCTCGTGAGGGTGCATCGCCTTCAACACGCCCTTGCGGGCAGCGATCCGCCACTCGACGTGTGACAGGTGGTCGTCGCCGACAATCTCGGGGCGTTTCGCGACGCCCTGGTAGCCAGCGTCGGCGTAGACGACCTGGTCATCGGGCCGAACAAGGTGAGTGATCTGGTCCAGATCATGCACGCTCGCCGCGGTGACGCTCACCGAGTGGACCAGACCCGTCCCGGCATCGACCCCCGCGTGGGCCTTCATCCCGAAGTACCACTGGTTGCCCTTCCTCGTCTGACGCATCTCGGGATCCCGGGTGCCGGTGGCGTTCTTCGTCGAGGACGGGGCGGCGATGATCGTGGCGTCCACGATGCTGCCGCCCCGCATGACCAGACCGTCGGCTTCCAGCCTGGCGTTCAGCGAGGCGAACATCGCCTCGCCCAGCTTGTGCTTCTCCAGCAGGTGCCGAAAGTGCAGCAAGGTCGTGGCGTCGGGAACGTGCTGGGTGCCGAAGTCCAAACGCATGAACTGGCGCATCGCATACGAGTCGTTGATCTGGTCTTCCACGCCTTCGTCGGACAGGTGGAACCACACCTGCAGCAGGTACATCCGCAGCATCGTCTCCAACGGCACCGGCCGCCGTCCACGGGTCTTGTTGTAGTAGTGCGGCTCGATCAGCTTGACCCAGTCCGCCCACGGGACCACCGCGTCCATCCGGTTCAGGAACTCCTCTCGCTTCGGGACCCGGCGGCGCTGGGCGTACTCGACCTCGGACAGGCTCGGCTGCGATTCAGTCACAACCAGCATTCTACCTAGCCAAAGCCGCAATCAGACGTCAAAACACGGCACTCGGGCCGCCAACCGGCGATACCCGGACTCGCCCATTGATCAGTGCTTCCCTAGCCGGCGGCCAGCTCTCAGTCCGCGGCCAGCTCGGCCACCTGCGCGTCGGTGAGCACGTCGTCGTAGACGCGCAGCTCACCCCACCGTCGTCGACGTAGCGAGGGGCGGTGGCTGGTGTTCTCCACCGACACGGCCGTCGCGGGCGCCCCAGGCGTGGGCGTGCAGATCCGTCAGTCACGCGACCTCGTGGAGTGGACCTGGCTCGGGCACGCCTTCACGGGCGTGCCCAGCGAGGCCGCCGACTGGAGCGGCGCCGCGGGCATCTGGGCCCCCGAGGTCGTCCGGCGCGGCGACGAGTACCGCATGTACTACTCGGCGAGCTCCTTCGGCTCTCGGACGTCCGCCATCTCCTTTGCCACGGCGCCCTCAGCCGCGGGGCCGTGGGAGCACCGGGCCGTGGTCGTCCGGACGCAGCACGAGCGGGACGTCGTCAACGCCATTGACGCGGCGGTGGTCGTCGACGCCGAGGGCGCCGACTGGCTGCTGTACGGGTCGTTCTTCGGCGGCCTGCGGATCCTTCCGCTGCGCCCCGACGGTCTGCCGGCCCAGGCGGGCGACCTCGGGACGCCGGTCGTCCGCCGGGCGGCCTCGATCCACGGCGCCGTCGAGGGCGGCCACGCCCTGTGGGACGCGGACTCGGCCACCTACGCCCTGTTCTGCTCCTTCGACTCGCTGTTCGACACCTACAGCGTCCGGGTGGCCCGCGCGGGCGCCGTCGCCGGCCCCTACGTCGACCACGCGGGTCGCCCGCTCGTGGACGACCGTGAGCCGCCCACCGAGAACGGCCTGATGATCGTGGCCGGCTACGAGGCCCCCGACGGCCGGCTCTGGCAGGCACCGGGGCACAGCTCGCACCTCGTCACCGACTCCGGGCGCTTCCTGGTCCACCACGTCCGCGACGGCGCCGAGCCGACCCGGCACACCGCCCACCTCCGGCGGCTGCTGTGGACCCAGACGGGATGGCCGCTGGCCAGCCCGCTGCCGTATGCCGGTCCCGCCATCGGGGACACGCCGGATCTGGCCGGCGACTGGCTGGTCTACCGGCTCGAACCGGGTCCCGATCTCATCCGACGCCCGAGCCGGCAGACGCTGGCGGCCGGTCAGCTCGACGCCCTGGCGCTGCACGGGCGCGGTAGGGTCACCGTCGACGGAAGCGACCTCGACGCCGTGCTGTTCGTCGAATCCGACGGTGTCGCGTTCGCCGGCATCGACGAGCGGAGCGTGGTGGTGTGGGGGATCAGGGCCTGAGGCGGCCGCGTCGCGCCGGATCCGACGACGGCGGCTGGTCACACGTCGCCATGCGCTGGTTGACCCGGCTCACGCAGCCGGTGGAGATCACGCTGTGCTGGGCAGTGGGTGTGCTGGCTGGCGGCGTGATCCTCGGCTGGCTGCCGGCCGGAGTGGCCGCGGGCGCGGTGCTCTCCCGGCTCGGCACCCCCGAGGCCAGCGCGGCCCCGGTGACCGACTTCTTCCGCAGCTGGCGGCGCCACCTGTGGCGGGCCAACGCCGTCGGGTGGCCTGCCACCGTGGCGCTGCTGATCATGGCCGTCAACATCTGGGTGCTGTCGCGGGGCGGCGAGCCCTGGATGCCCGTCGTGCTCGGCCTGACGCTCCTCCTGGCCGCGTGGCTGGTGCTGGCCACGGGGTACCTGATGGCCCTCCTCGAGCGGCCCGCGCTCAGCGGCGCCCCGGCCTCGTCCCTCTGGCGGCTGGCGCTGGCCATGCCGGCGCTGTCGCCCGGCACCTCCGCCGCGTGGGTGGTGACGGTGGCAGCCCTGCTCGTGGTCGCGGTGGCCGTCCCGCCGGTCGGGCTGCTCTTCGGCCCCGGCGCGTTCGCCTGGGTGACCGGGTGGCTGACCCGGCGGGGCCTGGAGTCGGCCCGCGTCGTCGGGTCCGAGGGCTGACTCAGCCCGTCGACTCGCGCAGCACTACCTCGAAGTCGGCGTAGACCCGCTGGATGGGGCGGCGGTGCTCGGGTGCGGCGTTGGCCTCCCCGATCCGCATCTCCAGCAACTCGATCGCGCGCCGCGCGATCTCCTCGCGCCCCGGGGACACGGTGCTGAGGGTGGGGCGCGTGTAGGCGGCGTCCTCGATGTTGTCGAAGCCGATCACCGCGACGTCGCCGGGAACCTCGATCCGGTGCGCGTGAAGGCTGTGCAGGACACCCATCGCGAGCGCGTCGTTGAGGGCGAAGACGGCGTCGAACGGCTCCCCGGAGTCGATGAGCTCGTCCGTGGCCTCCGCCCCGGTGCTGCGGTGCCACAGGACGGTCGTGCGGACCAGGTTCTCGTCGACGGGGATCCCGGCCTCGGTGAGGGCCGTGCGGTAGCCCTGCTCGCGCAGCGCCGCCGAGCCGACGACCTCCCCGGGGTGGGCGCCCACGACCGCGATCCGGCGGCGGCCCGACTCGATGAGCTGGAGCGTCGCGGCCTTGGCCGCCTCCACGTTGCTCATGGTGATGTGGTCGTTGGTGGAGCCGAAGACGCGCTCGCCGAGCAGGACCAGCGGGAAGTCCACCTTGAACAGGTGGATGTCGTCCATCCCCAGCGCCAGCGGCGAGAAGATCAGCCCATCGGTCATGAAGCGGCGCTGGCCGTGCAGGACGTCGATCTCGCGGTCGCGGTCCGCGTTGGTCTGTTCGATGAGCACGCGCAGGCCCACCTTCTCCGCCTCGACGATGACCGAGTCCGCGAGTTCCGCGAAGTAGGGCAGCTTCAGCTCGGGCAGCGCCAGGCCGATGAGGCCGGTGCGCCCCTTGCGCAGGTTGCGGGCGGTGACGTTGAGCTCGTAGTCGAGCTTCTCGATGGCCTGCAAAACCTTCTTGCGGGTGCTTTCGCTGACGTGCGGGTGGGCGTTGACGACGTTGGAGACGGTCTTGGCCGAGACACCGGCGAGGAGTGCGACGTCGCGCATCGTGGCGGCCACGGCCCACCTCCTGGTAAACGATGATCGTGCAGAGATGATCTTGTCACATCGCGGTCGGGGGCGCAGCGGAGGGCCGCGTCAGCCGGGCAGCGGCTGGCACGCGGGGCACCACCAGATGACGCGCTCCTGGCCCGCGCGCGGATCCGCGACGGTGTCCGCCCCGCCCAGCGTCCCGCCGCGGATCGCGGTGCCGCACCGGCGGCAGGGCCGCCCCTTGCGCCCGAACACGAAGCTGGTGTGCCCCGGCCTGTGGTCGCCGGTGAACGTGCGCACCGGGCTGGTCAGGTTGCCGCGCATGACTCGGCCCACGAGGTCGACGACAGCCTCGGCGTTGAGGGCGTCCGCGCGGGTCGCGGGATGGGTGCCGAGAAGGAAGCACAGCTCGGCCCGGTACTCGTTGCCGATGCCGGCGACGATCCGCTGGTCGAGGAGCGCCTCGCCGAGGCTCCGTCCGGCCGCGGCGGCCTCGGCCAGCCGGCGCACGGCCTCGTGGCGGCCGGTTGGGGACCACGGGCCGGCCGTCGACCAGTCGTCGGCCAGGGGGTCGGGGCCCAGGTGCGCGGTGCGGGACGCGTACTCCGCGGCGGGCCAGAGCTCGATGAGCCCGAGGTCGTGGCCGACGAGCTCGACGCCGCCGCTCACCCGGATGACCACGCGCGCGGTGTGGGCGGGCAGGGACCAGCGGGTTCCCGCGGGATGGATGCGCCAGGTGCCGTCCATCCGCAGATGCGTGTGGAGGATCGTCTCGTCGCACAGCCAGAAGAGATGCTTGCCGTGCGGCCAGACGCGCCGCACCGTCGTGCCGTTGAGGGTGGCGGTGGCCAGCTGAGGGACCCGGAAGTCGGTGCGCTCGATCGTGCGGCCGACCAGCGGCTGCAGGCGGTCGGAGAGGCGCAGGACCGAGTCGCCCTCAGGCACGGCCGGCCTCCAGCGTCAGCCCCTTGGGCGAGAGGCGCGCGCCGGCCGCCCGCATCACGGCCTCCAGCCCGGAGGCGCCGGCGCGGTCGCCGTCGATCTCCTCGATGCGCAGCCGCTCCATGCGTCCCTCGGCGATGGCGGCGAGCAAGGCGCGGGTGACGAGGGTGGCCCGGTCGGCGCGCGTGTCGTCGTCGGCGAAGAGGGTGAGCACCCGGCCGCCGCGGGTGAGATGGGCCAGGCAGAGCCCGTCGGCCAGCACCACGAGGGCGCCCGCGGCCCGGGCGGGGCGGGCGCTCGGGTGCTCCGGCCAGGGCAGCACACTGCCGTACGGATTGGCGGGGTCCAGCGCGGCCAGCACGATCGCGGCCGGATGCTCGGTCCCAGAGGGCCACGCCGCCCGGTCGGGCGAGTCCGCGAAGCCGCGGACGAGTTCGAGCACCTCCCGTGTGGTGAACTGGGCGCCGCCCAGCCCCTCCACGACGTAGCCGCGCAGGACGTTCCCGGCCAGTTCCAGCTCCGAGAGGAGGCGGTAGGCGGCCGCGAATCCGCCGGGGGTCCCGTCGGCGGTCACGCCGCCGCGGGTGACGACGCCCTGGCGCTCCAGCCATGCGGAGGCGGTCGCGATCGCCGCCTCCGCCGGCGGCAGCTCCGGGTCGCGGACGCGGTACCAACGCCCCGCTGCCGACGGCGGGGTGAGGGCGCCCCCCGCCATCAACAGCGAGCGGGACGGACGCGGCAGGCGGGCGCGCCGGCGCGGGGCCGGCCGCGGGGCGCGGTGGGCGCCGCGGGCGCTGCCGCCGATGCGGGCACGCACCGCCGCCATCGACGCCGGCGCGATGGCACCCTCCTCCGCGGCGCGCCACAACGCCTCCGTGACCTCAGCGGTCGTCCCGCCCAGGGCCGCGTGGAGGGCCGCGAACGTGCCGTCGCGGTCGGCCAGGGCCCGGGCCACGGCCACGGACTCCTCCGACGGGGCGCCCTCGGCCGGGCCGAGCAGGTCCAGGTCCCCGGCGGGGACGAGGGCGATCAGCGGATCGTTGGCGCCGGCGGACCCCCGCACGCGGATCACGACCTCCGACTCCGCGAGGAGCGCGTCGAGGTGGGCGGGGGAGTAGCCCGCTAGGCGTGCGGGGAGCACGTGCGTCTCCCAGGCGCTGGCCGGCAGCACCGCCCCGGCAAGGCGTTGGAGGGTCAGGAGCACCTCGTCGGGCGTGGAGGAGGGCCGGTCGTCGAGCTGGTGACTGGCCGCGAGGAAGCGCGCGTAGGCGCTCTGCGACACGGGCTGCAGCTCACGGCGGGCGGCGGCGAGGCTTCGGGTCCGCAGCCGGCGCAGCACCTCGGGGTCGACGACCTCGGTCTCCGTGGCGCCCGGGGTGAACCGGCCGGAGGTCAGCCGCCGGCCGGCGATCTCCCGGTCGAGGATGAGGGAGACCGTCGCCACGCCGAGGCCGAACGCGGCCGCGACCTCGGCGGCGGTGAACGGGCCGTGGGTGCGCGCGTAGCGGGCGACGAGCTGCGTCAGCGGGTCCCGGCCCTCCGTCGTGGCCGGCGCCGTGTGGCCGGCGGGGACGGGGACGCCGAGGGCGTCGCGCAGGAGCCCGAGGTCGGCGGCGGCGACCAGGTGCGGCTCGCCGGCCACCCGCACCACCGCGACCCGCCCCGCCACTGCGGCGATGGCCGCGTCGACGTCCGCGAGGGTCACGCGGTCCGGGAGGTCGGTGAGCGGGATCGGGCCCAGCAGGCGCGGGAGCTCGGCGAGGTCGTCGGCAGTGGCGGCGCGCCGCTCGGGCGCCGTGTGCTGCAGCTCCGCGACCACCTGGGCCACGACGTCCGGGTCGAGCAGTTCCCGGAGGTCGAGCGTGCCGAGGGCGGCGGCCAGCAACTCGGGGTCCATCGACAGCATCGCGGCGCGGCGCTCGGCCAGCGGGGTGTCGCCGTCGTACAGGAACGCCCCGGTGTAGCGGAACAGGATCGTCGCGGCGAACGGGCTGGGCTGCTCGGTCCTGACCTCGACCAGCCGCACCCCGCCGGAGCGCAGCCCGCGCATCAGCTCCACGAGGCCCGGCAGGTCGTAGACGTCCTGGGTCACCTCGCGGACCGTCTCGATGATGATGGGGAAGCGGGGGTGGTGCCGGGCCACCTCGAGCAATTGCGCGGCCCGCTGCCGCTGCTGCCACAGCGGCGCGCGGCGCCCTGGGGTCCGGCGGGGCAGGAGGAGGGCGCGGGCGGCACACTCCCGGAACCGGCCGGCGAACAGCGCGGTGCCCCCGACCTGCTCGGTGACGATGGCGACGACCTCGTCGGGATCGGCCAGCAGCAGCTCGGGGAGCCGGTCCGCGGCCTCGCAGTCCGGGAGACGCAGGACGATGCCGTCGTCGGAGGCCACCGGCTGGACGTCGACGCCGGCCACCCGCGACAACGCCTCGGCCATCACCAGTGACCAGGCCCCGAGCAGGCGCCGGCCCAGCGGCGAGTGCACGACGACCCGCCAGTCGCCCAGCTCGTCGCGGAACCGCTCGATCACGACCGTCGAGTCGTCGGGCAGCGCCCCGGTGGCGGCCCGCTGCTCGGCCAGGTAGGTGGCGAGGTTGGCGGCGGTGTTGGTGTCCACATGCCCGGCGTCCAGGCGGCGGGGGTCGCGGGCGGCCTCCTTGAGGAACCTCCCGATGTCGCGGCCGAGCTCGGCGGGGCGGCCCTCGTCGTCGCCGCGCCAGAACGGCAGCCGTCCGGTGCGCCCGGGGGCGGGCGTCACGCGGACCTGGTCGCGGGTGATCTCCTGGATCTGCCAGGCCGAGGCGCCGAGGGTGAACACGTCGCCGACGCGCGACTCGTAGACCATCTCCTCGTCGAGCTCGCCCACCCGCCGGGCCCCCTGCTCGTCCCCGGCGAGGAAGACGCCGAACATGCCCCGGTCCGGGATGGTGCCGCCCGACGTCGCGGCGAGGCGCAGCGCGCCGGGCCGGGGATGGAGCCGCCCGTCGTCGCCCAGGACCAGGCGGGCCCGCAGCTCCCCGAAGTCCGCCGACGGGTACGCGCCGGTCAGGAGTTCGACGACGGAGTCCAGCAGCGCGCGGTCCAAGCCGGCGTAGGACTGGGAGCGGGTGACGGTGGCGTACCAGGCGTCGACGTCGAGGCCGGTCTCTCCCGCCGCCGCGGCGGCCGCGACGGTCTGCTGGGCCAACACGTCGAGTGGATGGCGCGGGATCCGCAGCTCCTCGATGCGGCCGGCGAGCATCTGTTCGGTGGCGACGACCGCGGGAGCCAGGTCGCCGCGGTGCAGCGGGTACACGTCCCCGACGCTGACGGCGCCCACGACGTGGCCGGCCCGGCCGATCCGCTGCAGTGCCCCGGCGACCGTCGGCGGGGCCCCCACCTGGATGACGCGGTCCACGGCGCCCATGTCGATGCCGAGCTCGAGCGAACTGGTCGCGACGACGCAGCGGAGCTCGCCGGACTTGAGCGCGGCCTCGATCTCGGCGCGCGCCTCCTTGCTCACCGACCCGTGGTGCGCGCGGGCGATCACGGCGGGGGCGCCCCGCGACACGTCGGAGGCGGCCATCATCTGGGCGGGCGGCCGGTCCGGCGCCGCCGGGAGCGTGTCCGGCGCGTGGCGGGCCGCCCAGATCTCGTTGAGACGGGCGGTGAGCCGCTCCGCGACCCGGCGTGAATTTGTGAACACCAGCGTCGACCGGCCGCCGATGACGGCGTCGTAGACCTCCTGCTCGATGTGCGGCCACAGCGACGAGCCCGACGGGGCGTCCACGCCCAGCGTGTCGGTGCCCGGGCCCGCGAGCAGCGGGTCGACGGGGGTGTCCGCACCGGGGGCAGGGCCCGGGTCCGTGATGTCGGCCACGGGCAGCCGGACGTGCACGTCCCACTCCTTCGCCGTCGGCGGGGCGACGACGCTGACCGTGCGGTCTCCCCCCAGGAACTGGGCGACCCGCTCGATCGGCCGGACCGTCGCCGACAACGCGACGCGTTGCACGTCGTGGCCGACGAGCGCGTCGAGCCGCTCGAGGCTGAGGGCCAGGTGGCTGCCGCGCTTGGTGCCGGCCACCGCGTGGATCTCGTCGACGATGACCGTCTCGACGCCGGTCAGGGTGCTGCGGGCCGAGCTCGTGAGCATGAGGTAGAGCGATTCGGGCGTGGTGATGAGGATGTCGGGGGGCCGGCGCAGCAGCGCCGCCCGTTCCCGCGACGTCGTGTCCCCGCTGCGGACGCCGACCGTCACGTCGGCCGGCGGCAGGCCCAGCCGCTCGGCCGTCACGCGCATCCCGGTGAGGGGGGCGCGGAGGTTGCGCTCGACGTCGACCCCGAGCGCCTTGAGCGGCGACACGTACACGACGGTGGTGCCGGCCGTCCGGGGGCGCGCCGCCAGGCGGTCCAGGGCCCACAGGAACGCGGCGAGCGTCTTGCCCGATCCGGTCGGGGCGACGACGAGGGCGTGATCGCCGCGGGCGATGGCCGTCCAGGCCTCGACCTGCACCGCCGTCGGGGCAGCGAACACGCCACGGAACCACTCGCGCGTGGGCGCGGAGAAGGCGTCGAGCGCGTCGGTCATGTGGGCCAGTGTGCCACTGCCCCCCGACGGCCCGGTGAGGGTTTCTTGGGTGTAGTCACCCACGAAAGTCACACTGGAGAATCGGTGGGGCAGGCGCGGCAGCGTGACGCCGTCGACTCTGCCTGAGTGTGTCCATTCCTGACGGCGAGGCACGGGAAGCCGGTGGGGCCCCAGAACCCTGGTGTGGAACCGCCACTCAAGTGCGCTCTCGATGCCGCTGTTGGCATGGCTGACAAGACGACTGAGGGTGCTCGAGTGGCGCGTAGGCCCCTTGATCCTCAGCGCCTCAAGTAGCCGTGACGGGGTAGTGCGGCGGTTCGCCAGTGCCGATGCCACGGCCGATACCGTTGTGGTTTCGTCGCTCTCGTCCGCGAGGTCGCACAAGGCCACCTCGGGAGAGGTCCGGCTTGGTGCCCCGCGTCCGCGTCGATCGCCCCGCCGGAAGCGCACCTGGATAGACGCCACGTCCAGGGGGCTCCGCTGTTGGGGCGTCCAGACCGTCACCCTCCCTGGAGCGTCTCGGAGGAAGCCGTGCAGGTAGCAGGCCGCGGCGCCGCTGATCGCAGCCGAGCTTCCGCCGCGCAGCACCCCCACCCACAGGGCAGCTTCGAACGTTGTTCCTTCCAGCAGATAGAGCTTGGGGGCGATGGTGATCCAGCCCTGCCGGAATCGTCGCCGAACGTCAGGGCTGACGCCTGCTGCTGTGAGCTGCGCGGCGGACAGGACGCCGGCCTGACGGGCGGCGAGAGCGATTAAGGAGTCGGGGAGTTCCTGCCGGGGGCGCATGGGGCCACCCTCCGACGTCGGCCGTCATCGGACAAGCAGTTCGCGCTGTAGGGACGACACTTCTTCCGCTCCTGACAACACCGCCCGTTTCGCCGTCCCAGTGTGAGTCTCGCGGGTGCGTACCACCACGAGACTCACACTCGACGTGGCTCAGTGACTGTCGGTGGCCTCCACCTCGGCGCCGTCGGTGGACCAGTTGACGTGGAACGTCCCCTCGCGGTCGACGCGCCGGTAGGTGTGGGCGCCGAAGTAGTCGCGCAGCCCCTGCGTCAGGGCGGCGTTCAGGCGCGGGGCGCGGGCCTGGTCGTAGTGCGCCAGCGCGGCCGAGAAGCCCGGCACCGGCACGCCGCCGCGCACCGCCTCCGCCACGACGGTGCGCCACGCGTCCTGTGCGTCGGCCAGCCCCGCCGCCACCGACGGCGCCTCGAGCAGCGTGGTGAGCTGGCCCGCCGCGTACTCCGAGCGGATGCGCTCCAGCAGCTTGGCGCGGATGATGCAGCCGCCGCGCCAGATCTTGGCCACCTCGCCCACGTTGATGTCCCAGCCGTACTCGTCAGCCGCCATGCGGATCTCGTCGAGACCCTGGGCGTACGCGACGACCTTGCTCGCCCACAGCGCCTGCCGGATCTGGTCGATGAACCGTGCCCGGTCCTCGACGCCGATGGTCCCGGCGGGGCCGTGCAACGCGGCCTGCGCCGCGCGCCGCAGCTCCGGCGACGACGAGATCGCGCGCGCGAACACCGACTCCGCGATCGTGTTGACCGGGGTGCCGAGCTCGAGCGCCGACTGGACCGTCCACGTGCCGGTGCCCTTCATGCCGGCGGCGTCGACGATGACCTCCACGAGCGGGCCGCCCGTGGCCGGGTCGGCCTTGCGCAGCACCTCGGAGGTGATCTCGATGAGGTAGGAGTCGAGGTCGCCCTCGTTCCAGGTGGCGAAGGTGTCGGCCATCTCCTCGTGGCTGAGGCCGAGGGCCTTGAGCAGTTCGTAGGCCTCGCCGATGAACTGCATGTCGGCGTACTCGATGCCGTTGTGGACCATCTTGACGAAGTGGCCTGCGCCGTCGGTGCCGATGTAGGTGCAGCACGGCTCGCCGTCGACCTTGGCCGAGATCGACTCCAGGATGGGTCCGAGGGCCTCGTAGGACTCGGCCGACCCGCCGGGCATGATCGACGGCCCCTCAAGCGCCCCGACCTCACCGCCGGAGATGCCGGCGCCGACGAAGTGGAACCCGAGTCCGCGGAGCTTCTCCTCGCGACGCCTGGTGTCTCCGAAGAACGCGTTGCCGCCGTCGACGACGATGTCGCCCTCGTCGAGGAGGGGGAGGAGCGAGTCGATGGTGGCGTCGGTGCCGGCGCCCGCCTTGACCATGATGATGATGCGGCGGGGGCGCTCGAGCGAGGCGACGAAGTCGGCCAGCTCCGCGGCGGGACGGAAGTCGCCCTCGTGGCCGTGCTCGGCGATCACGGCGTCCGTCTTGGCGGTGGTCCGGTTGTAGACCGCGACCCGGTGCCCGTTGCGGGCGAGGTTGCGGGCCAGGTTGGAGCCCATCACCGCCATCCCGATCACGCCGACGTTGGCCAGCTGCGCCTCAGACATATCCGTCTCGTCCCTTCTTCCGCGACTCTCGTACCGCCCGAGCCTATCGGGCAGAATTGGAGGCCCCGGCCATCCCAGTGATTGGACCCGCCATGCACCTCACGACGACGCTCTGGTTCGCCACTGAGGCCGAGCGGGCCGCGGACCGCTACACCGAGATCTTCGGCGGCCCCACCCCGACGGTGCATCGTGGCCCCGACGGCAACGTCCTCGCCGTCGAGTTCACGGTCCTGGGGTGCCACTTCACGGCCATGAACGGCGCGCGGGTCGCGCCCAGCGAGGCCATCTCGTTCCAGGTGCCCTGTGACACCCAGGAACAGATCGACACCTTCACCGACGCGCTGATCGGCGAGGCGGGGGAGCAGCAGGCCTGCGGGTGGCTGCGCGATGAGTTCGGCGTCTCCTGGCAGATCGTCCCGGCGGAGCTGCCGAGCCTGCTGTCACACCCCGTCTGGGGCGGTCACGTGGCGGCAGAGCTGTTGTCGATGCACCGCATCGACATCCGGCGCCTGCTCGCGGCCGGCCACGTGGAGTAGGCCGTCAGCGGGCCGGCCCACCGAGGAGGCCGCGGCCTCCGCGCACCTCGACCACCTCGTCGTCGAGGACGACCTCCACGGGGCCTCCGTCGTGGGGCAGCTCCGCCGTCAGCGACGGCGTGACCAGGCGGAGGACGTCGCCGTCGAGCTCAAGCGTCGCGGTGTCGGTCAGCTCGAGCAACCCCTCGGGCAGCCAGGTGTAGCGCTCGGCCGTGCCCGGCGCGGCGTGCGCGTCGAGGTCCGGGTGCGGCTCGGCGAGGAGGCGGTCGCCGTCGACCCGCAGCACGTAGGGCAGCGACAGGCAGCCTGTCCAGTCCTCCCCGCGCACCTCGCGCAGCCAGGCCATCATGCAGGGCCGGCCCGCGGCGTCGCGGAAGACGGTGGGGGCGTAGTAGGTGCCGTAGGTGAGGCGGCCCCAGGCGCGGGGGGTGAACCGGCCGCCAGCGAACTCGCCGACGGCGTAGCCCGCGTAGTGCAGCCTGCCGGCCTCCCACACCGAGGTGAGCATCACCCAGGAACCGTCCACCTCGATGACCTGCGGGCACTCCCACAGCGCGCCCATCCACACGCCGTCGGTCTCGTCGCGGTGCCGGCTGAGCGCGACGCCCTCGTAGGCCCAGCTCTCGCCATCGGGGGAGACGAAGCCGTGCATCATGGCGTGCCCGGACGCGGAGTCGGAGCCGACCATCATGCGCCACACGTCGCCGTCGCGGAGCACGAAGGGGTCGCGGAAGTCCCTGATGCCCAGCCCGGCGGGCGCGGTGACGACGACGTCGCCCTTGTCCCAAGACGTCAGGGTGGTGTCGCGGGGACGCGCGGTGCGGACCGAGGCGAGCCCGAGGACGGGCTGTCGCGCGGAGGTGTAGTACGCCAGCGGGCCTAGGTCGTCCTCGACGATGCAGCCGGTCCAGATGCCGTCGTCGCCGTCGCCGGGCTGGATCGCGGGGCCCGCGTAGCGCAGGCTGAACAGGTCGTCGCCGATGGCGTGTCCCCACTCGATGCCGAGGCCCCAGTTGAGGGTCTCGGGCGCATGCTGGTGGAACACGTGGTAGCCGTCCGCGCGGTGGATGACGCCGTGGGGGTCGTTGAGCCATCCGCGCGGGGACCGATAGTGCAGCCTCATGGAGTGAGACTAGAGCCGCCCGGGCGCTCCCGCCGGGGTGGCGGCTTCATCCGCCCGGCTCCGCCCGCTCGCGAGGCCTGGATGAGCCTGATCCATGGCTCGACGACCGAATCTGTCGATATTCGCCTGATTCGAGCGTTGACCCTCGAAGCAGGCTCAAGCCCCGCTTCGACGAGGCCATCCAGAACGGCCGCGCGGCGCACCCCGGCGCCAAGATGACGCCCAAGACCATCCTCATGTCGGTGCACTGCGCCGGCTGACCCCGTCCTACCGCCGGGACTCCTACGCCTGGCGGTAGGTCTCCCGGCCGCGCAGGTACGTCGCCACCACCGGGTCCGGCAGGAGCCGGCCGTGGTAGGGGTTGTTGCGGCTGAGCGACGCCGACGCGTCGCGGTCCACTGTGCCCATCCGCTCGGGGTCCACCAGCACGAGGTTCGCTGGCTCACCGACGGCGAGCGGCCGGCCCTGACCACCGAGCCGCGCGATCCGCGCGGGCGCATGGCTCATCCGGTCCGCAACACCCGCCCAGTCCAGCCGGCCGGGCTTGACCATGGTCTCGATGACCACCGACAGCGCCTGCTCAAGACCCAGCATGCCGGGGCGGGCGTCGACGAAGGCGTGGTCCTTGTCCTGCGGGGCGTGCGGGGCGTGGTCCGTGGCGACGGCGTCGATGGTGCCGTCGGCCAGTGCCGCCCGCAGCGCCTCGATGTGCTCCGAGGTCCGCAGGGGCGGGTTGACCTTGTAGACAGTGTCGTAGTCGACGAGCTCCTCGGTGCCGAGCAGCAGGTGATGTGGCGTGACCTCGGCCGTCACGTTGATGCCGCGTGCCTTGGCCCAGCGCACCACCTCGACGCCCTCCGCGGTTGTGATGTGACACACGTGCAGCCGCGACCCCGTCGCCTCGGCGAGCATGACGTCGCGGGCGATGATCACCGACTCCGCGACCGGCGGCCAGCCGCCCAGCCCGAGCCGGCCGGACAGTTCGCCTTCGTGGCAGCACGCGCCGGGGCCGGCGAGCGTGGCCTCCTGCGAGTGCTGGGCGATGACGCCGTCGAACGGCCGCACCCACTCGAGCGCCTTGCGCATCAGCGACGCGTCCTGCACGCACATGCCGTCGTCGGAGAACATCGTGACGCCGGCGCGGGAGCGGTGCATGAGGCCGAGCTCGGCCAGCTCCTCGCCGCGCAGCCCCTTGGTGATGGCGCCGATGACCTGCACGTCGACGACCCCGGCCGCGAGGCCGAGGTCATGGATGTGCTCGGCCTTCTCCGCGGTGTCGGTGACCGGCTGCGTGTTGGCCATCGCCAGGACGGCCGTGAACCCGCCGCGGGCTGCGGCCCGCGCGCCGCTGGCGACGGTCTCGGCGTCCTCGCGGCCAGGCTCCCTCAGGTGGGTGTGGACGTCGACGAGCCCGGGCAGCGCCAGGAGCCCGGAGCAGTCGACGCGCTCGGCGCCCGAGGGCGCCTCGTCGACGAGGTGACCGTCGGCCACGTGCAGGTCCGTGGTGGCACCGTCGGGCAGGGACACCCCGCTGAGTACGTAGGCCGTCATGACTGGTCCTCTCCGGCGAGCAGGTGGTAGAGCACGCTCATCCGCACCGCGACACCGGACGAGACCTGGTCGAGGATGATCGAGCGGGCGGCGTCGGCGGCGGCCGACGAGATCTCCAGTCCCCGGTTCATGGGGCCGGGGTGCGCGATGCACGCGCCGTCCTTGAGCAGCGCCAGGCGCCGCGGGGTGAGCCCGTAGCCGTCGATGTACTCGCGCTCGGACGGGAAGAACCCGCCTTGCATGCGCTCGCGCTGCACGCGCAGCATCATCGCGACGTCCACCTCCGCCAGCACCGAATCGAAGTCGTGCGTGACGTCGACGCCCCACGTCTCGACCCCGGGCGGCAGGAGCGTCGGCGGCGCCACGAGCACGACGGAGGCGCCGAGCTTGGCCATCAGCAGCACGTTGCTGCGCACCACTCGGGAGTGCAGCAGGTCGCCGGTGATCGCGACGCGCTTGCCGGAGATGTCGCCCAGGTCGCGGCGGGCGAGGTGCCGCCGGATGGCGTGGGCGTCCAGCAGCGCCTGCGTGGGGTGCTCGTGCATGCCGTCGCCCGCGTTGACCATCGACGCCCGCACCCAGCCGGCGGCCTGCCGCACCGCGCCGGACCCCGCGTGGCGCATGATGATCGCGTCGACCCCCATGGCGTCCAGCGTCAGGAGCGTGTCGCGCATCGACTCGCCCTTCGACACCGACGACCCCTTGGCCGACACGTTGATGGCGTCCGCCGAGAGCCACTTCGCGGCCAGCTCGAACGACGACCGCGTCCGCGTCGAGTCCTCGAAGAACAGGTTGACGACCGTGCGGCCGCGCAGGGCGGGCAGCTTCTTCACCGGCCGCGATTGCACGTCGTGCATCTCCTCGGCCAGGTCCAGGATGGAGCGGATCTCATCGACGCTGAGATCAGCGATGCTGAGGAGGTGCTTCACCGGCCGGTCCGTTCGATCGTGACGAGGTCCTCGCCGTCGGTCTCGCGTACCGCGACGCGGACGCGCTCGTCGCGGGCCGTCGGCAGCTGCCTGCCGACGACGTCCGCCTGGATGGGCAGTTCCCGCAGCCCGCGGTCGATCAGGGCGGCGAGCTGGATGGCGCGCGGCCGACCCAGGTCGGCCAGCGCGTGCAGCGCGGCCTGCACCGTGCGGCCCGAGTAGAGGACGTCGTCGACCAGCACGACGACGGCGTCGTCGATCGAGCGGGGGAGCACCGTGCGGCCGACGGGGCGGGTGGGGTTGGCGCGCAGATCGTCGCGGTACATCGTGATGTCCAGCCGTCCGACGGCCAGCTCGTGCCCCTGCTCGGCCGCGATCCGCGCGATCCGGTCAGCGAGCGGGGCACCGCGGGTGAGGATGCCAAGGAGCACCACCCCCTCCGAACCCTGGTTCCGCTCGAGGATCTCGTGGGTCATCCGGGTCAACGTCCACGCCATCTCGTCGGCGGTGAGCACCGTCCGTGGGGCCTGTTCCATCGCACCTCCCATGGTCGGAGGCAATCTACCGCACCGAGCCGGATTGGCCGCGGGACGTCTGCCCTACGGCGCCGGCGTCGGTTACGCTTGCCCGCATGAATCTGCTCCCTCTCGAGGTCCTGCCCGGCTGGCCCCAGCCGGAGCCCGTGTCGGACCTGACGCTCGTCATGCTGACCATCGTGGGCCCGCTGGCGCTGGGCGCGGTCATCGCGCTGCTGGCGTTCGGCCCGAAGCTGGCACGCCGCCAGCGCGACGAGGCCCGGGGCACCGACGTCGAGCGGGTGCACCGGGCCTGAGCGCCGGTCAGCGCCGGCTGACCTCCTGCACCCGCAGCGCGCGCCGCGCCTCGTCCAGCCGTTCGGTGACGGTGCGGCGCACCTGCTCGCTCGGGTCGTTGTCCTCGAGCCACGCCGCGACGGTCGCGACGAGGGCGTCGTCGGCGAGCGGCTGGGGGAACAGCCAGCGCAGCGCCGTCCCGATCGCGGCATAGCCGCGGTCCGCCCAGGTCCCTTCCCGGCGCGAGATGCGGCCCAGCAGGTCGAGGTACGCGGCCGGGTAGGGCTCCAACACCTCGTCCTGGCCGTAGCGCCAGAACCCCATGCAGATCGCGCGGTGCGTCTCGTTCGGCACCGACGGGTCGTCGGTCGCCCGCACCCACGCCGCCATCTTGGTCTCCGCGTCCGGCAGCGACGCCGCAGCACCGGCCGCCTGTTCGGCGCCTGCGGACGTGCGATCCCGCTCGAGCTCCGCGGCGATCTCGTCCTCGCCGATCGCGCCCAGCTTCGCCAGCGCCGACGTGATCGCCCACCTCATCCCGGTGTCGATGGCGAGCCCCTCGGGCACCTCCTCATCGACGAGCCAACCCTTGAGGAGCGCCACCCCCTCGGCGCTGCGCACCGACGCGATGAGCGCCTTCGCGATGAGCACCTGCGCGTCGGAACCGGCCTCGGACGCCTTGAGGAGCCGCGCCAGCCCGGTGACGAGCGTCACGTTGGCATCGCCGCGGAGCTCGGGGGCCGTGAAGGCCAGCGAGGCCATGACTGCCTGGTTCAGCAGCGTGGAGACCGCCGCCATGTCGTGCTCGCTGGGGATCGCGGCCAGCGCGAGGGACACGTAGTCCTGCGGCCGGAACTGCGCGTCCCGGGTCATCTCCCAGAACGCCGCGAACGTGACGGCGCGCGCCAGCGGATCCGTGAGCCCGCCGATGTGCTCCACCAGGGCCGCGGCCGACGCCTCGTCGAGGCGCACCTTGGCGTAGGTGAGATCGCCGTCGTTGAGGAGCACGACGTCCCCGCGGGCCACGCCGACGAGCTCCGGGATCTCGGTCGACTCCCCGTCGATGTCCGCCTCGACGTACTCGCGACGCTCGAGGCGGCCCTCGTCGTCGAGGTGGTAGAGCCCGATGCCGAGCCGGTGCGTGCGCAGCGTCGGGTAGTCCGGATGGGCCGTCTGCACGACGGCGAACCGCGTGAAGCGGCCCTCGTCGTCGACGTCGAAGTCCGCCGCGAGGGTGTTGACCCCCGACGTCTCCAGCCACTGCGCCGAGAACCAGCTGAGGTCGCGGCCCGAGGCAGCCTCCAGCTGGGTCAGCAGATCGCTGAGCTGAGTGTTGCCGTACGCGTGGGCCCGGAAGTACTCCGTGACGCCGGCAAGGAACGACACCTCGCCGACCAGCGACACGAGCAGCTTCAGCACCGAGGCGCCCTTGGCGTAGGTGATGCCGTCGAAGTTCTGCTCGACCTTCTCCAGGTCGCTCATGTCGGCCGCGATCGGATGCGTGGTCGACAGCTGATCCTGCAGATAGGCCCACGCCTTGCGCTCGTTGCTGAACGACGCCCACGGGTTGGCCCCGGTGTCGTAGCGGCGGGCGATCTCGTCGTTGGCGTAGTGGGAGGCCCACTCGGCGAACGACTCGTTGAGCCACAGGTCGTCCCACCAGCGCATGGTCACGAGGTCGCCGAACCACATGTGGGCCAGCTCGTGGAGGATCGTGTTGTCGCGGGCGTCCAGCTCGCGGCTGGTGACGCGGGAGCGGAAGAGGTACTCGTCGCGGAACGTCACGCAGCCGGCGTTCTCCATGGCCCCGGCGTTGAACTCGGGCACGAAGATCTGGTCGTACGTGCCGAAGGGGTACGCGACCCCGAACGCGGTCTCGAACACCTCGAAGCCGCGCTGCGTGGTGGTGATAATGCGGTCGAAGTCCAGGTACTCGGCCAGCGACTGGCGACAGGCCACCGACGCCGGGACCTCGCCCGCGGCGGAGTCCAGCACCGCCCGCCGGACGTGGAACTCGCCCGCGACGAGGGCCGTGATGTAGGTGGAGATGCGCGGCGTCGGGGCGTGCTCGAACCGGCCGAAGCCGTCGCCCAGATCGCTGGGGGCCACGCTCGGGGCGTTGGTGAACACCAGCCAGTCGATCGGGGCGAGCACCGTCAGCTGGAAGGTCGCCTTCTGGTCCGGCTGCTCGGCGGTGGCGTACATGCGCCGGGCGTCGGCCGCCTCGAACTGCGTGTACAGGTACACGCGTGCATCGGCGGGATCCACGAAACGGTGCAGGCCCTCGCCGGAGTTCGAGTAGCGGCACACGGCCACCACCGTGACCTCGTGCGGGCCCTCCTCCAGGTGTGGCAGCGGCAGCCGGTAGCCGTCGAACGCGGACGTGTCGAACGGCTCCCCGTCGAGCCTGGCCTCGCGGACCTCGTCGGCGATGAGATCGAGGTGCGTGTCGCCGCCGTGCGCCGTCAGCGTGAGTTCCGTCGTGGACAGGAACTGCCGCTCCGGCTCGGCGACCTCGCGGCCCCGGAGGTCGACGGTGACCCGGTAGGCCTCCGTCGAGATGACGGCGGACCGGTCCGCCGCCTCGAGGCGAGTGATGTTCGCCGTAGCCATGCTGCTGCTCCTACTGTCGGTGTCTCGGCGCCGTACCCTCTGCGGACCGGCGCGCCACTGCGGCCCATTCTGGAGCGTACCGGCCCCCGCGCGTGGGATTTCGGACTCCTGGACCGTGTCAGGGCCGGATGGCGTGTGGAACGATGGGCGCCATGAGCGAGCACGACGAGGCCGAGTCCGGGGTGACCTCGCCCGAGCTGAGGCGGCGCTGGACCGAACTCAATCAACTCCTGGCCGAGGCGCAGGAGGCCTATTACGGCGCCGCGGCGCCGACGCTGTCGGACGCCGAGTACGACGAGGCCATGCGCGAGCTCGAGGCGCTGGAGGCCGCGCACCCCTCCCTCGTGACGCCCGACTCCGTGACCCAGCGGGTCGGGGCGGCGCGGGTCACCGACTTCCGGCCCGTCGAGCACCGCCGGCGCATGATGAGCCTGGACAACGTATTCTCCGACGACGAGCTCGCGGCCTGGCTCGCCAGGACCCCGGCCGAGCGCTACCTGTGCGAGCTCAAGATTGACGGCCTGGCGGTCAACCTGCTGTACCTCGACGGGCGGCTCGCGGTCGCCGCCACCCGCGGCGACGGTCGCGTCGGCGAGGACATCACCCCGAACGTCCTCACGCTGCAGGGGGTGCCGCACCGGCTGCGCGGCGAGGCCCCGGCGGTGCTGGAGGTGCGCGGCGAGGTGTTCTTCCCCGTCGCGGGCTTCGAGGACCTCAACGCCGCCCTGGTCGCCGCGGGCAAGGCGCCCTTCGCCAACCCCCGCAACGCCGCCGCCGGCTCGCTGCGGCAGAAGAATCCCGAGGTGACCGCGGCCCGGCCGCTGCGCATGCTCGTCCACGGCGTCGGCGCCGTCGAGGGCGTCGAGTTCGGGTCGCAGAGCGAGGCCTACGCGCGCATGCGCGAGTGGGGACTGCCCGTCCCCGACACGTTCGTCGTCGTGGCCGGCGCCGACGACGTGACCGCGTTCGTGCGCCACCACGGCGACCACCGCCACGACCTCAGCCACGAGATCGACGGCATCGTCATCAAGGTCGACGACCTGGACGAGCAGGAGCGCCTCGGCGCCACGTCGCGGGCCCCGCGCTGGGCCATCGCGTACAAGTACCCGCCGGAAGAGGTCAACACCAAGCTCCTCGACATCCGCGTCAACGTCGGCCGCACCGGGCGCGTCACGCCCTACGGCGTGATGGAGCCGGTGTTCGTCAGCGGCTCCACCGTCGAGATGGCCACGCTGCACAACGCCTACGAGGTGAAGCGCAAGGGCGTGCTCATCGGCGACACCGTCGTGCTGCGCAAGGCCGGCGACGTCATCCCCGAGATCGTCGCGCCGGTCGTCGCGCTCCGCGACGGCACCGAGCGGGCCTTCGTCATGCCCACCCACTGCCCGTCCTGCGGGACCGAACTGCGGCCCGAGAAGGAGGGCGACAAGGACATCCGCTGCCCCAACGCCCGGACCTGCCCCAGCCAGCTGCGGGAGCGGCTCTTCGCGCTGGCGTCACGCGGGGCGTTCGACATCGAGGCGCTGGGCTGGGAGGGTGCCGGCGAACTGTTGTCACGGGGGCTGTTGACCGACGAGGGGGCGCTGTTCGGCCTCACCGCCGACGACCTGCTCCGCACCGAGCTCTACACCCGCCAGGCGAAGCCCGCCGAACTCGCCGACCCGCCGGCCACCGGCATCCGGGACGGGCGTGTGCTGTCGCGGCAGGGGGAGAACCTGCTGGCCAACCTCGCCTCCGTGAGGACGCAGCCGCTGTGGCGCGTGCTGGTGGCGCTGTCCATCCGGCACGTCGGACCCACGGCGGCGCGCTCGCTGGCGGCCCGGTTCGGTTCGCTCGACGCCATCCGCGCCGCCTCCGTCGAGGACCTCGCCTCCGCCGACGGTGTGGGCCAGGTGATCGCCGAGTCCATCCAGGCCTGGTTCGACGTGGACTGGCACCGCGACATCGTCGACGCCTGGGCAGCGGCGGGCGTGCGGATGGCCGACGACGTCGACGAATCGGCCCCGCGAACGCTGGAAGGGATCACGGTCGTGGTGACCGGCTCGCTACAGGGCTTCAGCCGCGACAAGGCGAAGGAGGCCATCCTGTCGCGCGGAGGCAAGGCCGCGGGGTCGGTCAGCCGGAAGACCGACTTCGTCGTCGTGGGGGAGAACGCCGGCTCGAAGGCGGCGAAGGCCGAGGAGCTGGGGCTGCGGATCCTCGACGAGTCCGGGTTCGAGGCTCTCTTGGCCAGGGGGCCGGCCGGGGTGGAATAGTTGCCCCCATGCGTGTCCACATTGCCACCGACCATGCGGCCTTCGAGCTGAAGAACCACCTCGTCGACCGCCTCCGCGCCGCCGGCTACGACGTCGTCGACCACGGCGCCCACACGTACGAGGCGCTCGATGACTATCCGCCGCTGATCATCCCCTGCGCGGAGGCCGTGGCCGGGGAACCCGGGGCGCTCGGCATCGTCCTGGGCGGTTCCGGCAACGGCGAGCAGATCGCGGCGAACAAGGTGCGGGGAGTCCGCGCCGCCCTGGCCTGCAAGCCGGAGTTGGCCGAGCTCGCCCGCCAGCACAACGACGCCAACATCGTGGCCCTCGGCGGCCGGATGCAGTCATTCGACGAGGCCCACGCCATCGTCGAGACGTTCCTCACGACACCCTTCTCCGGCGACGAGCGGCACCAGCGCCGCATCGACCAGATCGCCGCGTACGAGGCGCACGCCTAGGTCCTCCAGGGCGCGGCGGGCGGGCGCCGCTCGTCGCGCGGCGCGGTGCGACGGGGGAGCAGCCGGGCGCGGATGGCGCGCGCCCGGTCCACGAGGCCGGACACCCCGTCGCGGCCGAACTCCCGCGGATGCTCCTCAGTCATGAGGGTATGGTAGCCCCGGGCTAGTCTGGGGCGATGCCCGAGGGTCACGTCATCCATCGCCTCGCCGACGCCCTGACGGGGACCTTCGGCGGTCGCCCGGTCTCGGTCACGTCCCCGCAGGGGCGTTTCGACGCCGCCCCACTCGACGGCGCCGTGCTCGAACGGGGTGAGGCGGTCGGCAAGCACCTGTTCGTCGACTTCGCCACCGGTGACGTCGTGCACATCCATCTCGGCCTCATCGGCGAGCTCCACCTCGAGCCGTTCGCCCCTCCCCGGGGCCAGGTGCGGCTGCGGATCCATGACGAGGTGACCGCCGCCGACCTGCGCGGTCCCCAGTGGTGCCGCACCATCACCCCCGACGAGCGCGACGCCGTCGTCGCGGCCAGCGGACCCGACCCGCTGCGTCCGGACGCCGACCCCGCAAAGGGATACGCCCGCCTGCGCCGCTCGTCGAAGTCGCTCGCGGCCCTCCTCATGGACCAGCGGGTGGCCGCGGGCGTGGGCAACATCTTCCGGGCGGAGGTGCTGTACCGGCACCGCCTCAACCCCGACGTCCCCGGCAACCGTGTCGACCAGCGCACCTGGGACCTCATCTGGACGGACCTGGTGGGCCTCATGGCGTACGCGGTGGAGCACGGCCGCATCGACACCGTCCGTGTCGAGCACGGCCCCGAGGCCCAGGGCCGCGACGCGCGGGTCGACCGCCACGGCGGCGAGGTGTACGTCTACCGCCGGGCCGGTCAGCCGTGCCTGGTGTGCGGCGCCGCGGTGCGGACCCGCGTGGTCGAGGGACGCAACCTCTACTGGTGTCCTCGGTGCCAACGCCGGTCGCGGGCCGCCGCGCAGGTCTAGGCTCGTCCGCATGGAGTGGGGCGCGTACACCGCGGTGCTGTTCGATCTCGACGGGGTGCTCACCCCGACCGCCGAGGTCCATATGAAGGCGTGGAGCGAGATGTTCAACGGCTACCTCGCGGGCCTGCCCGGGCAGGAGCCGTACGGCGACGCGGACTACTTCGCCTACGTCGACGGCAAGCCCCGCTACGACGGCGTCCGCGACTTCCTGGCCTCGCGCGGCATCCTCCTGCCGGAGGGCGCACCCGACGACGACCCGGGCCTCGAGACGGTCTGCGGTCTCGGGAACCGCAAGAACGCCACCTTCACCCACATCGTCGCCCGCGACGGGGTGACCCCCTACGCGGGGTCCGTGGCGCTCGTCGAGCAGCTGGCGGCCGACGGCCACCGGCTCGCCGTCGTGTCCTCCTCGCGCAACGCCCGGCCGGTGCTCGAGGCCGCCGGGCTGGCCGGCCACTTCCCCGTCGTCGTCGACGGGGTGCTCGCGAAGGCCGAGGGGCTGGCCGGCAAGCCCGCCCCCGACACGTTCCTCCGCGCCGCCCAGCTGCTGGGCGCGCCGCCGGCGAAGGCGGTCGTGGTCGAGGACGCCATCTCGGGCGTCGCCGCGGGCGCGGCGGGGGGCTTCGGGCTGGTGATCGGGGTTGACCGGGGCGTGGGGGCCGAGGCGCTGCGCATCGCCGGCGCCCACGTCGTCGTGTCCGACCTGGCGGAGGTGGCGGCGCGATGATCCGCGACATCACGGGCGACCCCATGGACCGGGACCGCTTCCCGGTCGACACCTGGCGGCTCGTCGAGACCGAGCCGGGCGAGGACCACGGCCTCACCGAGACCCTCTTCGCGGTCGCGAACGGCCACATCGGGATCCGCGGCACGACGGAGGAGGGCCGGCCCAGCCACTCGCCGGGCACCTTCGTCAACGGCTTCCACGAGACGTGGCCGATCAAGCACGCCGAGGAGGCCTACGGCTTCGCCCGGACCGGACAGACGATCGTCAACGTCCCCGACACCACGCTGCTCAAGGTCTACGTCGACGACGAACCCTTCGTGATCTCCGTGGCCGACCTACAGTCCTACGAGCGCGCCGTCGACTTCCGCCGCGGCCGCCTCACCCGCTCGCTGGTGTGGCGCACGCCGGCCGGGAAGCGCGTGCGGATCCGGTCCTCGCGCATGGTCTCCTTCACCGACCGCCACGTCGTGCTCCACGAGCTGGAGGTGACGGTGCTCTCCGGCGGCGGGGCCCCCGTCGTGGTCAACTCCCTCATCGTCAACAGGCAGGACGGCTACACCGACTATCGGCGCCCGGCGGCGGCCGGAGAGGGCTGGGATCCGCGCCGCTCGTCGACGTTCAACGGCCGCGTGCTGCTGCCCCAGCTGCACTGGGAGCACGACCCCCGCATGGTGCTGACCTACCAGACCGCACGCTCGGGCATGACGCTGGCGGTGGGAGCCGACCACGCCGTCGAGACCGACAATCCCGTCGAGATCCTGTCGTCCACGCAGGAGGACATCGGCAAGTACGTCTTCCGCGTCGAGGCGGCGGAGGGCGTCCCCATCACGGTGCGCAAGGCGGTGGCCATCCACACGTCCCGCGGCGTGCCCGCCGAGGAGCTGTCCGACCGGTGCCGCCGGACGCTGGACCGCGTCCGCGACAAGGGATTCGAGTACTACCACGCCGAGCAGGAGGCCTGGCTGGACGCCTTCTGGCGGGACTCCGACGTCGTCATCGACGGCGACCCCGCCGTCCAGCAGGCGGTCCGGTGGTGCCTGTTCCAGTTGGCGCAGGCCGCCGCCCGCAGCGACCAACTGGGAATCGCCGCCAAGGGCGTGACGGGCTCCGGCTACGAGGGCCAGTACTTCTGGGACACCGAGATCTACGTGGTGCCGTTCCTCATCTACACCTCGCCGAGGGTGGCGCGCAACGTCCTGCGGTTCCGGGTCAACCTCCTGCCCCGGGCGCGGGAGCGGGCGGCCGTGCTGTCCCAGAGGGGCGCCCTGTTCCCGTGGCGGACCATCAGCGGTGAGGAGGCCTCGGCGTACTACGCCGCCGGCACCGCGCAGTACCACATCGACGCGGACGTGGCCTACGCCTTCGCCAAGTACGGCGACCTGACGGGCGACACCGGGTTCATGCACCGCGACGGCGTCGAGGTGCTGATCGAGACCGCCCGCATGTGGGCCGACCTCGGGTTCTGGCGGCAGGACGCCGACGGCACGGACCAGTTCCACATCCACGGCGTGACCGGCCCCGACGAGTACACCACCGTCGTCAACAACAACATGTTCACCAACGTCATGGCCCGGGCCAACCTGCGGGCCGCGGCGACGCTGGTGCGCGAGATGGCCACGGCAGATGCGGAGGTCTACCGCAGGCTCGCCGCGCGGCTGAATCTCGACCCGGCCGAGGTCGACGAGTGGGAGGCCTGCGCCGACGGGATGGTCGTCCTGTTCGACGAGACCTTCGGCATCCACCCGCAGGACGCCCAGTTCCTCGCCTCCGAGCTGTGGGACCTCGAGAACACCCCGGATGAGAACCGGCCCCTGCTGCTCCACTACCACCCGCTGGTCATCTACCGCTTCCAGGTGCTCAAGCAGGCCGACGTCGTGCTGGCGCTCTTCCTGCAGGGCGACCAGTTCACCCCGGCGCAGAAGCGCGCCGACTTCGAGTACTACGACCCGATCACCACGGGCGACTCCACCCTGTCGGGCGTGGTGCAGTCCGTGGTCGCCGCCGAGGTGGGCTACCAGGACATGGCCATGCGCTACTTCCTGTCGGGCCTGTTCGTGGACCTGGCCGACCTGCACGGAAACGCGCGCGACGGTGTGCACATCGCCTCGACGGGAGGCGTCTGGACGGCTCTGGTCTACGGGTTCGGCGGCCTGCGCGACCACGGGGGGCGCATCACGTTCGATCCCCGGCTGCCGGACCAGTGGGACAGCCTCCGGTTCCCCCTGCAGATCCGCGGCTCCCGGGTCAGGGTCCACCTGGAGCGCACCGCCATCACTTTCGAGATCGAAGACGGCGGCCCCGTGGCGGTGAGCGTGCGCGGCCAGGACCTGACGGTGGAGCCCGGTGCGCCCCTGCGGGTCGCGCTGGACGGCCAGGGTCCCAGGCTCGCCTCGTTGCACGGCCGGCACCCGGTGCTGGGCGCCAACCGGGAGGACGGGTCGATCGTGCGGGCCGTGGTCCCCGGCGCGCAGGCCGAGGATCCGGACGGCCCGACAGTGCTGGGAGGACCGCTCTGATGGTGACCGAACTCACCGGGGCCGTCCAGGAAACGTTCGAGTCGCGCCCGACGGCGCGGGGCTTCGAGCTGTGGGGCGAGGGGCGCCTGCGCCGACTCACCGTCGAGTTCGGCGAGGGCTGGGGCCACCCCCGGCCTGCCGAGGACCTCGCGGGGGTCGACGTCGACCACGAGGCCGGCGTCGTCGCCCGGGTGCGGGTGCGCTCCGGGCAGCGCGTGCGCCTGGAGGTGTCGCTGGAGTCGGTGACCGAGGACATCGTCGCGGTGCCGGCGCCCGTGCTGCGGGTCGAGGGCCAACGGGAGCCCGTGTCGTGGCTGGCGGGCGCGTCTGGCGAGATCGTCCTGCCGGCGCCGGACGGCCCGGGCATGCTGACGCTGCGCCGCGGCCTGTGTGCCCCGGGCGAGGGCCTCGGCGAGGCCGTCCTGTTCGAGGACCCCGCGCTGCTGCGCCCGCGACAACTGGTGTCGGCCGCCTGGACGTACGAGGCCATGACCGGCGAGGAACTCGAGGTGCCCGTCGAGCAGACCTGGCTGCCGTGGATGCGGCACGTCCCGGTGGGCGACGTCGTCGAGTTCAGCGTCCCGGACGGCACTGTCACGGTCGAGGAGGGCGCCGACCTGGCCGAGGCGGAGGGGGAGTTCATGGTCACGCCCAGGCCCGGGCTCGAGCGGGTCGGGGTGTGGGGGCCCGGCGGCCGGACCGAGGTCGAGGTCGGCGCGTTCCGTGACCTGGCTGTCCTCCGCGGCGAGTTGATGGCCGGTGGCCCCCACACCGACGTCTGGGCCTACGTCGCCGTGCGGCACATGCTCGACTCCTGGACGTCGGAGGATCTGCTCGACGCGGTCGACCGCGTCATCGGCGACTACCAGGACCGCCCCACCGCGTGGGCCGCAGCCACCGCGATCCTGGCTCATCGGCTCGGTCTGCCCGTCGAGCGGGAGGCGTCGGCCGCCGCGGCCGCGGTCCTGGCGCGTCCGACGAAACTCGACGGCATCCTGCTCGCGCTGCACGGCCTGACGCCGGTCGATGTCGCGGGCGGCGGGTGGCCCATCGGGGACTTCGACGAGGTCGGCCGCTCGGCGTTCACGGCGATCGGCTTCGGGCGGATCAGCACCGACGACCGGCCGCTGCGAGGCAGCGACGTGGCGCTCGCCAAGCTGTACGCGGCGGGGCTGGGGGAGTCGGAGCGCGGCATCCGGCTGGCCGCCTATGCGCAGGCCGCCGAGAACCGGCTCCTGTGCCTGCTGTCGGCGGCGCCGAACCCGGTCGACGTCGCCTGGTTGTCGATCTGAGGGTCAGTCCTCGAGCGCGGCGAGCTGGTCCTCGAGGTTGAAGACTTCCTGCAGCAGCACGAAGCCCTCGTCGGGGGCGACGTCGAGGTCGACGAAGAACTCGCCCATCTCGGCCTGCCAGCGCGCGTTGACCTCCGTCGCCGCCATCGACGCCTGGGCCGCGGCGAGGTCGTCGGACTCGACGTAGCCGATGAGCAGGCCGTCGGGGCGCATGAACAGCGAGTAGTTGTGCCAGCCGGAGGCCTTGAGCGCGCGGAGCATGTCCGGCCAGACGGCCGCGTGGCGCTCCTTGTACTCCTCGATGCGGTCCGGCTTGACCTGGAGCTCGAAGCAGTAGCGGCGGCGCTGGGACATGGGGGGCCTTTCGTGTCTGGACGCGTCGGTGCGTGGTCGGGGCGACAGGACTCGAACCTGCGGTCTCCTGCTCCCAAAGCAGGCGCGCTAGCCACTACGCTACGCCCCGATAGTGAGACCGGAGCCCTTGCCGAACATGCGTCTGACAAGGGCTCCGGCGCCTCGAGCGGATGACGGGAATCGAACCCGCGTAGCTAGTTTGGAAGACTAGGGCTCTACCATTGAGCTACATCCGCAGAACCGCCGACGAGTGTATCAGCCCTGGCGAGGGGCCGCGATCCACGCGACGGCGTCCTCAGGTCCCGGCATCGCGCCGCCGTCGGGCTAGCTGCCGCCGCAGCGTGCGGACGGCCATGTCGTCGAAGGGCAGCGTGCCTCCGGCGAGGTCCTCGTCGAGCCCCTCAGTGGCGCGGAGTGCGATCTGCAGAGCCCGTTCGGCCACGGGGAGGGGCAGCCCGATGTCTGTGCCGAACGCCAGAAGGTGCCGGCGGATGAGTCCGTCGCTCCGGCCGCCGATGGTCAGCGCCGTGGTGTGATCCCCGTAGGGGAGCGTGCTGAGCACATCGTAGATGGGCGCGATGCGCCATTCGCCGCTGGGATCCTGGCGGACGGCCAGGTTCTTCGCGTGCAGGTCGCCGTTGCCGATCAGCCATGAGAAGACCACCTGCAGGTACACACTGCGCAGCGCCGCCTGAGGGGCGGCGCACACCGCCGCCAGGGCGAGAGCGACGTCCTCCGTGCTGAGCAGGTACTTGTCGGCGGGATAGCGGCCCATCACCTGGCAGGCATCTTCGACGGCGACCCTCTCCGGCACCCGGTCGAAGCGCCGCACGAGGAGTCCGGAGAGCCCTCGGGCATCGGTGACGAGGCGCGCCTCGGCCACTGGCAGCCTCAGCCGGCGGGCGAGCCGGAGGAAGTACGCCTCGTTCTCGACGGCGTAGGGATAGTCGGGGGGTGTGAGCTTCACGAAGGCCGGGGCCCCGTCCACACCGGCGCCGGGAAGGGCGATCATCCCCGAGGACAGCTTGTCCTGGGCTCCCGGGATGGACACCCGATCGATTCCGTGCGTTCTGAGGAGCGCCGCGAAATCCAGCGTCGCCCCCGGGGCGATGACCGGCTCGGCCGGAACCGGCGCCGTCCCGGACGGCAGCACCTGAACGTCTCCCACCGTGTCCGAGCCGACGGCAAGCAGGAGGCTCAACTCGTCGTCCGCTGACGTCTTGACCGCACGCAGCAGCGCCGAGAGACGGCGTCCCTCCGGGAGGAGGTTGGTGAAGTAGGGCGGCAGTGTGCGGCCGGGGCGGTCGACCACCGTGCCCAGTGGGAGGGTGAGTGCGACTGGAGGGCCGCTATAAGCCGCCAGATACTCGAACCTTGTGTCCGCTCCGACCGCGGTGAGTCGGCCCGCCAGGGTCCCGGCCTTGTAGACGTCCGCGCTCATCGCTGCACGGTTGCGGTGAGTCGCAGGCCCAGGGCCGCCAGGAGCGCTTCCGCCTTGTCGAGTCGGACGGATCGTTTGCCGGCCTCGACATCGCGGACGAACCGCTCCGAGACGCCTGCCATGTCAGCTGCATCGAGTTGGGTGAGGCCGAGCGTTCTCCGGCGCTCGGTGACGACCGCGGCGAGATCCATCAATGGTCACTGCCCCCTCCTCCGGCGCGATCGTGCCGGTTGGATCCAGTAGAGCATGCGCCGGCGATGAAGTCCAGCTATTCCGGCGAGATCGTGCCGGAATCGCCCTTGTGGGGCGGCTACAGCCGGGCGGGGGTGTGCGTTCGGCGCGATCGTGCCGAATCAGAGGCCGACGAATCGCCGGATCGCGGGAAGCTCCCGCTCCGCCTGGGCGCGCCCGGCCTGGAACACCGAGCGCAGCACCGGCACCCGGCGCTCAGAGTTGCGGATGGGCATGAGATCAGGGAAGACGAGGTAGGCGCGGCCCGCGCGCTCGAGTTCGAGCAGCTCGTCGACGGTCCGGTTGTAGTTGGCGGGCCGCTGCAGGATGCCGCGGGCGACCGCCGGGTAGCGACGGAAGAGGGCGCGGTGTGCCACCGGGAACCTGGCCGGCGGCTTGCGGTAGCCGCGCTCCCGGGTCATCACCACGATGAAGCGGTCGTACCCATCGGCCCGCGCCGCGTCAAGGGCGAAACCGCCGGTCGGACCCAGGGCGCCGTCGCAGTAGTCGACGCCGTCGATGGTGGTCAGCGGCATGAGCAGCGGCATCGTCGACGACGCGCGCACCCGCTTCATCAGCGCCTGCATGTCCGCCAGGTCGTCGCGGCCCCAGTAGACCATCTCGCCGTCGCTGCACCGGAAGCCGCCGATGCGCACCTGGGCCGGGTTGCCGGTGAAGGCGTCGAAGTCCAGCGGCAGCACCTGGTGAGGCAGCGACGTCTGCTCGTAGATCCACTCCGCGTTGAACACGCCCTTGCCGGCGAGCCACGTCCGCCAGTCGCCGAACTCGGGGTGCGCCGCGAAATCCACGAACGACCGCTCCGCCCGCTCGGCGTCCCGCGCCACGTAGTTGACCGTGCAGCTCGAGCCCGCCGAGATGCCACCGACCCAGTCGCAGTGGATGCCCGCCTCGAGCAGGACCGCCAGCACGCCTGAGGAGTAGGCGGCCCGCATGCCGCCGCCCTCGAAGATGAGCGCAGTGTCGGTCACGGTGCTGGTCATCTCGGTCACGCGGGCCACTCTAGGACGGCCGTGGCGCAGGCCGGCGGAGGGGTCGGGCCCGCCGATTGGTCGCCCGCCCGATGACCGATAGACTCGCCGGTGATTCATGTCCAACTTCAGGAGTCCATTCGTGCCCAGCACCGCTGAGAAGCTCAACCCGACGCGGGTGAAGCTCACCGTCGAGATCCCCTTCGCCGATCTCAAGCCGTACCTCGACAAGGCCTACAAGGAGATCGCCGAGTCGGTCAACATCCCCGGATTCCGGAAGGGGAAGGTGCCCGCCGCCGTCATCGACCAGCGCTTCGGTCGCGGGGTCGTGCTGCAGGAGGCCATCAACGAGGCCGTGCCCAACGCCTACAACGCGGCGGTCACCGAGCACAAGATCGTGCCGATGGCGCAGCCCGAGGTCGAGGTCACGAAGCTTGAGGACAACGAACTCGTCGAGTTCACCGCCGAGGTCGACGTCCGCCCCGAGGTGACCCTGCCCGACTTCGCCGCCATCACGGCCACCGTCGACAACGCGGGCGACGTCGACGCTCTCGTCGAGGAGCGAATCGAGCTGCTCCGCGAGCGCTTCGCCACCACCACCGAGGTCGAGCGGGCCGCGGCCGAGGGCGATGTCCTGACCCTCGACCTCGAGGCCAAGCAGGACGGCGAGACGCTGCCCGACGCGACCGCCGATGGCATCACCTACAAGGTGGGCCAGGACCAGAACATGCTCGAGGGCCTCGACGAGGCCGTCACGGGCCTGAAGGCCGGCGAGTCCGCCACCTTCACCTCGACTCTGGTGGGCGGCCAGTTCCGCGGCCAGGAGGCCGAGATCACCGTGACCGTGCAGAAGGTCTCGGAACAGAAGCTCCCCGAGGTCGATGACGAGTTCGCCCAGCTGATCTCCGAGTTCGACACGGTCGAGGAGATGAAGGAGGACCTGCGCAAGGGTGCCGAACAGCAGGTCAAGACCGACCAGCTCGCCGACGCCCGCGACAAGGTTCTCGAGGCCGTCATCGAGCAGGTCGAGGTCCCGCTTCCGGAGTCGGTGCTGTCGCGCGAGCTCGAGGCGCGTCGCGGTGAGGTGCAGCGTCAGCTGGCCTCCGGCGGCCTCACCGTCGCCGACTACCTCGCCAACGCCGAGGACGAGGAGGCGGAGACCGAGGAGGAGTTCTGGGCCACGATCGACACCCGCTCGGAGCAGGCGCTCAAGGCGCAGGTCGTCCTCGACGTCTACGCCGACGAGCACTCCATCGACGTGTCGCAGCAGGAGCTCACCGAGCTGATCTTCCGCAAGGCTCAGCAGAACCGCACGAGCCCGCAGGACGAGATCAACCACATGTTGGAGCACAACCACATGCCGGAGTGGATGCAGGAGATCCGCCGCGGCAAGGCTCTGGCCGCCATCTGCGCCGACGCCAAGGTCACCGACGCCGACGGCAACGCCGTCGACACCTCGCTGGCCGTGGACCCCATCGAGGCGGCCGACGAGGTCACCGCGGAGGAGCAGGCCGAGGAGAACGAGACCGACGCCTGAGTGTCCCTCGTAGCCCCTGACGTCGCGAATCGCCGCCCGGATCACCGGGCGGCGATTCGTCGTTGAGACAGCCGTCGGCGAACACCGCCCCACCCGCTTGGGTGGCGGCGGTTTGCCGGTAGGTTAGTGGGGTGAACAACACTTCGAACGACATCCGAATGGCGGGGCCCGGCGGCTCCGGCCTCGGCCTGACCGACAACGTCTACGCGTCCCTGCTGGCCAACCGGATCATCTTCCTCGGGTCGGAGGTGCGCGACGAGAACGCCAACGCGATCTGCGCGCAGATGCTGCTGCTGAACGCGGAGGACCCCCACAAGGACATCTTCCTCTACATCAACTCCCCGGGCGGCTCCGTCGATTCCGGCATGGCGATCTTCGACACCATGCAGTGGATCAGCAACGACGTCGCCACGGTCGCGATGGGCCTGGCCGCGTCGATGGGGCAGTTCCTGCTGTCCGCAGGCACGCCCGGCAAGCGGTTCGCGCTGCCGCACAGCCGCATCATGATGCACCAGCCGTCCGGCGGCCTCGGCGGCACGGCCTCCGACATCCGCATCCAGGCCGAGCAGTCCCTGCACATCAAGAAGACGATGGCCGAGCTCATCGCCAAGCACACCGGACAAACCATCGACCAGATCGAGGCGGACTCGGACCGTGACCGGTGGTTCACCGCGGAGCAGGCTCTCGAGTACGGGTTCATCGATCACGTGTTCGAGCGCGCCGCGCAGATCAAGACGGAGGCCCCGAACCAGTGATGAGCACCCTGCCCGAGGGCGTCGCCCGGCCCGGAATGGACATGAACTACTACATCCCGCAGTGGGAGGAGCGCACCAGCTACGGCGTGCGGCGCGTCGACCCCTACACCAAGCTGTTCGAGGACCGCATCATCTTCCTCGGCACCCCCATCAACGACGACGTGGCCAACGCCGTCATGGCCCAGCTGCTGTGCCTGCAGTCGATGGACGCGGATCGGCAGATCTCGATCTACATCAACTCGCCCGGTGGCTCCTTCACGGCGCTGACCGCCATCTACGACACCATGCGCTACATCAAGCCGGACATCCAGACGGTGTGCCTGGGCCAGGCCGCCTCCGCGGCCGCCGTCCTGCTGGCTGCCGGCACCAAGGGGAAGCGGCTCGCCCTGCCGAACTCGCGGATCCTCATCCACCAGCCGGCCACCGAGGGCGGCTACGGCCAGTCCTCTGACCTGGAGATCCAGGCCAGGGAGATCCTGCGGATCCGCGCCCTGATGGAGAACATGCTGGCCGCCGACACCGGTCAGGACCTCGCCAAGGTCAGCAAGGACATCGAGCGCGACAAGTACCTGACCGCGCAGGAGGCGGTCGAGTACGGCATCGTCGACGACATCCTGCCGTCGCTGAAGGACCTGGGCTGACCTCCCGTCCGTGGGGCGGCGTCATCCGGCGCAGCCCCACGGATCCGGGTTGGTGTGTCGCCCGTGAGGGCGGCGCGGCGCGGGTAGGGTGGGGCTCTGACAGAGCCCACGCACGAGACAACGAAGGAGGTGGGCGACGTGGCACGCATCGGCGAGTCCAGTGACCTGTTCAAGTGCAACTTCTGCGGCAAGAGCCAGAAGCAGGTCAAGAAGCTCATCGCCGGCCCCGGCGTCTACATCTGTGACGAGTGCATCGGGTTGTGCAACGAGATCATCGAGGAGGAGTTCCCCCAGCCGACCGACACCGGCCTCGGCGCGGAGCTGCCCAAGCCCCGCGAGATCCGCGACTTCCTCGACACCTACGTCATCGGCCAGGACTCGGCGAAGAAGACGCTGTCGGTGGCCGTCTACAACCACTACAAGCGCATCCAGGCGCAGCAGGGCAGCCACGGCCGCCGCGCCGAACACGACGACGTGGAGGTGGGCAAGTCCAACATCCTCCTGATCGGCCCCACGGGCTGTGGGAAGACCTACCTCGCACAGACGCTCGCACGGATGCTCAACGTGCCGTTCGCGATGGCGGACGCCACCGCGCTCACCGAGGCGGGGTACGTCGGCGAGGACGTGGAGAACATCCTGCTCAAGCTGATCCAGGCGGCGGACTTCGACATCGCCAAGGCGGAGACCGGCATCATCTACATCGACGAGATCGACAAGGTGGCGCGGAAGTCCGAGAACCCGTCGATCACGCGCGACGTGTCCGGTGAGGGCGTGCAGCAGGCGCTGTTGAAGATCCTCGAGGGCACTGTCGCGTCCGTGCCGCCGCAGGGCGGCCGCAAGCACCCGCATCAGGACTTCCTGCAGATCGACACGACCAAGGTGCTGTTCATCGTCGGCGGCGCCTTCTCGGGCCTTGAGGAGATCATCAACCAGCGGATCGGCAAGCGTCCGCTCGGGTTCAACAACTCGACGGAGGCGCGCGCCCCCAAGGGCGAGCCGTTCGCGGCCGTGCGCCCCGAGGACCTCCACAAGTTCGGCCTCATCCCCGAGTTCATCGGCCGCCTGCCCATGATCACGTCGGTGTCGCCGCTGGACCGCGAGGCGCTGGTCCGGATCCTCGTCGAGCCCCGCAACGCCCTGGTGCGGCAGTTCCAGAAGCTCTTCGAACTCGACGGTGTCCAACTGGAGTTCACCGACGAGGCCATCGAGGCGATCGCGGAACTCGCACTGGTGCGCGGCACCGGCGCCCGCGGCCTGCGCGCCATCCTCGAGGAGCTGCTGCTCGACGTCATGTTCGAGGTGCCCTCCGAGGAGGACGTGGCACAGGTGCTCGTCACCCGCGACGCCGTCGAGGGACTCGCCGCGCCCACCATGGTGCCGCGAGCCAAGCTCGCCCGCCGCCGCGACATGTCCGCCTGACCCACTCCGGGCGCGGGCCATGCTGTTCAGCGAACTGGTCGCCGTCTCCGGGGCCGTCGCGGCCACGCGGTCCCGGCTGGAGAAGCGCCGCCTCCTTGCGGGCGCGCTGCGGTCCGCCTCCGCTGACGAGGCGGAGGTCGTCGCCACGTATCTCTCCGGTCGGGTGCGGCAGCGGCGGACCGGCGTCGGATGGCGCGGCCTGGCCGATCTGCCCGCCCCGGCGGCCGCCCCGTCGTTGACGCCTCTCGAGATCGACGCCACGTTGGAGCGGCTCTCCCTCCTCGCCGGGTCCGGCTCCCAGGGCGAACGCGCCCGCGAGGTCACGGCGCTGTTCGCGCGCGCCACCGGCGCCGAGCAGGACGCCCTGCGCGGGCTCATCACCGGGGAACTGCGCCAGGGGGCACTCGACTCCCTCCTGCTGGACGCCGTCGCCGAGGCTGCCGCCGTGCCGGTCGAACTGGTGCGGCGGGCCGCGATGTTCTCGGCGCCGACCGGTCCCGTCGCGGCCGCGGCGCTCCGGGGCGGCGCTGACGCGCTGGCGGCGTTCCGGCTCGAGGTCGGCAGGCCGGTGCGGCCGATGCTCGCGGCGTCGGCCCCGGATGTGGCAGCCGCCATGGACCAGAGCGACGGCGAGGTCTGCGTCGACGGCAAGATCGACGGCATCCGCATCCAGGTCCACCGCCGGGGCGACGACGTGACGGTCTTCACCCGATCGCTGGACGACATCACCGAGCGGCTCCCGGAAGTCGTCGACGTCGCCAGGAGCCTGGGGCCCCTGCGGCTCGTCCTCGACGGCGAGGCCATCGCCCTCGACGCGACCGGCCGTCCCCGGCCGGTCCAGGAGACGGGCTCGCGGACCATGAGCCGCGACGCCACCGCACTGCGCGCCACCGTGCCGCTCACGCCGATGTTCTTCGACGTCCTCCACGTCGACGGCCGGGACCTCATCGACGAGCCGGCCCGCGTCCGCGCCGCCGAACTCTCGCGGATCGTGCCGCCGGAGGCCGTGGCACCCCGGCTCCTCACGGCAGACGCCGGCGAGGCCGCGGCGTTCTTCGACCGGATGATCGCACTCGGCCACGAGGGCGTCGTGATCAAGGACCTGGCCGCCCCGTACGACGCCGGCCGCCGCGGCTCCGCCTGGGTCAAGGTCAAGCCGCGGCACACCCTGGACCTCGTGGTGCTGGCCGTCGAGTGGGGCAGCGGCCGACGCTCCGGCCTCCTGTCCAACATCCACCTCGGGGCCCGCGACGGCGACGGCTTCTCGATGTTGGGCAAGACCTTCAAGGGGATGTCCGACGAGATGCTCACCTGGCAGACCGCCCGCTTCCTGGAGCTGGCGACGGGCCGGGAGGGCCACGTCGTGCACGTCCGGCCCGAGCAGGTGGTCGAGGTGGCCTTCGACGGCGTCCAGCGGTCGCGCCGGTATCCGGGCGGCGTCGCGCTGCGGTTCGCGCGCGTGCTGCGCTACCGCGACGACAAGACGGCGGCCGAGGCCGACACCCTCGAGGCGGTCCGGGCCCTCGCGTAGCCGGTATCGTGGGGCCGGTGACTGACGGCTACCTGCGCTACCCGCACCTGCACCGTGACCAGCTCGTCTTCGTCGCCGACGACGACCTGTGGCTCGCCCCACTCGACGGGGGCCGGGCCGCCCGCATCACGCTGGGCGAGGAGACGCCCCGCAGCCCGCGGTTCTCTCCCGACGGCTCACGCGTCGCCTTCACCGCGACGACGCACGGCGGCTGGGACGCACACGTCGTCGACCTCGACGGCGGCACCCGGCGTCTCACCTGGCTGAGCGGCCGCCCCATGCTCGTGTCAGGCTGGCTCGACGACTCGCACATCCTGGTGTGCTCGCAGCACGAGGGCTTCCACCGCGTCGACTCCGCCATGTACTCCCTGTCGCTCGACGGGCAGCTCACCCGGCTCCCCTGGGGCCTGGCGACCTCGGCCGCGGTGCACGCGTCCGGCCGCGTGGCCGTCGCCTCCGCCAACTTCCGGGACCCCTCGGGGTGGAAGCGCTACCGCGGCGGCATGGCGGCGCGGCTCTACACGTCGCCGGATGGGCGCGGGGACTGGACCCGCCTGCTGGCCGACCAGACGGCGGGCCTGTTCCACCCCACGTGGGTGGGGGACCGGCTGGTCTTCACTTCGGACCTGGGCGACGGTCCCGCCGTCCAGGCCCAGGTCTGGTCCGTCGACGCCGCCGGCGGTGACCTGCGCAGCCACACCGCGCACACCGAGTCCGAGGGCTACGTGCGCGACGCCACCAGCGACGGGGCCGGCGTGGTCTACCACTCCCGTGGCGCCGTCTACCACCTGCCCTCCCTGGACGCCGAGGCGCGGCGGGTCGACGTCACGGTCCCGGTGGGCCGGCCGCAGCCGATGCCGGTGGCGCCCACGGACCGCCTCGAGGTCATCGCGCCGGACCGCGGCGGCGACACCTCGCTCGTGGAGTGGCGCGGCGCCGCGTACCTCCTCACGCATCGCGGCGGCCCCGGCCGGGCGGTCGCCGACGTCCCCGGCGCGCGCATCCGGGAGCCGAGGTTCCTCGCAGGCACCGGCCGCGGCGTCTGGGTGACCGACGAGACGGGCGAGGACGCCCTGGAGATCCGGCAGCTCGACGGATACGGCGCCGCTCGCCGTCTGGGCACCGGCCGCCTGGGCCGGATCATGACGCTCGAACCCAACCCGGAGGGCACCAAGATCGCGGTGGGCAGCCACGACGGCACCGTGTCGCTCGTGGACGTCGCGCGGGGATCCGTCAAGCGCATCGGGCGCTCGCCCGCGGGAGAGCCGACGGGGCTGACGTGGTCGCCCGACGGCCGCTATCTCGTCTGGCGCAACGCCATCGCCAACGAGGGCACCCGGGGGCAGCTCGTCGGACACGACCTCACCGAGGACCGGGCCTTCACGTTGACCCGCGGCCAGTTCAACGACTTCTCGCCCGTGTTCACGCGCGACGGGAAGCACCTGTGCTTCCTCTCCAGCCGCACCATCGATCCCACCTACGACGAGCTCGGCTTCGACCTGGCCTTCACCAACACCACCCGCCCGTGGCTGGTCCCGCTGGGCGCCGCCGAACCGGCGCCCTTCGGCCCGTCCGCCGAGGGCTGGCCCGTCAGCGACGGCGAGGACGGCGACGACAGCGACAAGCCCAAGAAGGACGGCGAGGACCAGCCGGAGGAGCCGGCGGTCGTGTTCGACACGGAAGGCGTCGAGGACCGCATGGTGCCGCTGCCCGTGCCGTCCGGGCGTTACGCCCACCTGCAGGCCGCGAAGGACGGGCTCGTGTGGCTCTCCGTGCGCGCCACGGGCGAGCTGGGGGCCCTGCGCGCCGGCGTCGAGGGCGAGGTCAAGGATCAGATCGAGCATTTCTCGTTCAAGACCCGCAAGCTCACGGTCGTCGTCGACGGCTGCGACGGTGCGGCGGTCAGCGGCGACGGCGGGCACCTCGTCGTGCGCAACGGCGACGAGGTGTGGGTGCAGCAGTCCGACCACGAGCCGGACGGCGACGACGCCAAGATCCCCGTGGACCTCGGCCGCCTGCGGCGCGACATCGACCCCGCCGCGGAGTGGCGGCAGATGTTCGACGAGAACGCCCGCCTCATGCGCGACCACTTCTGGCGCGACGACTTCGACGGGACGGACTGGGCCGCGGTCGCGGCGCGGTACCGGCCGTTGCTGGACCGGATCGCCACGCACGACGACCTGGTGGACGTCCTGTGGGAGACCGTCGGGGAGCTCAACACCTCGCATGCCTACGTGGATCCGCCGTCGGCGCACCACGACGCGGCACACGTCGCGTTCCTGGGGGCGGAGTTCACCCGCAACGCCAAGGGCGAGGTGGTCATCGCGCGGATCCTGCCCGGCGAGACGTCCGACCCGACGGCCCGCTCACCACTGCGCGCCGCCGGCGTCGCGGCGCGCCCAGGCGACGTCATCGCGGCGGTCGACGGCCGCTCCACCGCGGACGTGGCCGACATCGGCATGCTCCTGCAGGGGGCCGCGGACAAGGTCGTGGAGCTGACCCTCGTGCAGGGTCGGCAGCGTCGCCGCGTGGCGGTGGTCCCCACGGCGAGCGAGGGCCCGCTCCGGTATCACGAATGGGTGGCGGGGCGCGTCGAGTACACGCGGCGCCGCTCCGGCGGCCGGGTGGGCTACGTGCACGTCCCCGACATGGTCGCCCGAGGCTGGGCGGAATTCCACCGGCTCATCGACGCCGCCATGCGCTGCGAGGCCGTCGTGGTCGACGTGCGCTTCAACGCGGGCGGGCACACGTCGGAGTTGGTGATCGAGCGGCTGGCGCGCCGCGCCGTGGGCTGGAACGGTGCCCGGCACCACGACGACGTCACGACCTACCCGAGCCAGGCGGCGCGAGGTCCGGTGATCTTCCTCACCAACGCGTACGCGGGATCCGACGGCGACATCGTCACCGCCGCGGCGCAGGAGCTGGGCCTCGGACCGGTGGTCGGGGAGCGCAGCTGGGGTGGCGTCATCGGGATCGACGGGCGGTTCGCGCTCGTCGACGGCACCGAGGTGACGCAGCCGAGATACTGGATCGCCTTCGACCGACACGGGTTCTCGCTCGAGAACCACGGCGTGGACCCGGACATCGTCGTCGAGATGGGGCCGGCGGAATGGGAGTCCGACGCCGACGAGCAGCTCGACCGCGCCGTCGACGAGGCGCTGACGCGGCTCGAGGAGCGGCCCGCGTCCGTCCCGCCGTCGCTCGGCCCGGCCCGCTTCGGCCGGCCGGAGGGGGCGCGGTGACGCAGCGGAACTGGGTGGGCAACGTCAGCTACTCCTCGTCGCGGGTCGCTGAACCGGTCTCCGTGGAGGACCTGACCGCCCTGGTGGCGAGCGAGCCGCGGGTCCGGGCCCTGGGATCCCGGCACTGCTTCAACGACATCGCCGATACCCCGGGCGTCCACGTGTCGCTGGCCCGGCTCCGGGGCGAGGAGCCGAGGCTGACGGCGCCCGGCACGCTCCGCACGCCGGCGACAGCGTCAGCATGTTCACTCACTGGCAGGATCCGGCCGTCGTGTCACAGGTGTGGGTGAAGTCGGGCGGGGACGTCGACGACGCCGCGATCCGCCACGCGGGCGGCCGCCCCGCCGACGGACCCCGGCACCCCATCGCGGGCATCGACCCCACGCCGTGCACGCCCCAGCTGGGCGCGCCCGGCCCCTGGTACGACCGCCTGCCCCACTTCCGCCTCGAGTTCACCCCGTCGGTGGGGGAGGAGCTGCAGTCGGAGTACCTCGTGGACCGCGGCGACGCCGTCGACGCCATCCGCGCCGTGCAGGACCTCGCCCCGCGGATCGCGCCCCTGCTGTTCGTGTGCGAGATCCGCACGATGGCCTCGGACGGGCTGTGGCTCTCGCCCGCGCAGGGACGCGACACGGTCGGCCTCCACTTCACGTGGCGGCCCGACGAGTCGGCCGTGCGCCAGCTGCTCCCCGAGATCGAGCGGGCGCTCCCGGCCTCGGCGCGCCCGCACTGGGGCAAGGTCTTCACGCTGCCCGGCCATGACGTGGCGGCCCGGTACCCGAGGTGGGCGGATTTCGGCGATCTGCGCCGCCGCCTGGATCCGGAGCGGCGCTTCGCCAACGCGTACCTGGAGCGCCTGGGGCTCTAGCACGCGCCGGCGCAGCGCCGCCGGATCAGGCCTGGTCGGCCAGGTCGACCTCCACGGTCAGGGGGCCGTCGCCCTCGGCCCACGTCACGTCGCCGACCAGCCGCCCGACGGCGCGCAGGTCCGGCTCGATGGTGCGCAGCCGCGACACGACGGCGGCAGGGCCGGAGAACGCCGCCCGCGCCACCTCGGCCTTCATGGAGACCTTCGCCGTGGACTTCGCGCCGCGGATGGCGATGAGCGCGGTCGCGACGTCGGCGAGCAGGGCGGAGTCGCCGTCGGGCAGTTCGTCCACCGACGGCCACGCGGCCAGGTGCACCGAGCCGTCGCGGGTCCACCGCCAGACCTCTTCGGTCACGAAGGGCAGGATCGGCGCGAACAGCCGCAGCTGCACGTCCAGCGCCAACGCGAGCGCAGCCTGCGCCGAGGCGGCCTCCTCGGCCGTGGCCTGCGCCCCGTAGGCGCGCTCCTTGACCAGCTCCAGGTAGTCGTCGCAGAAGGACCAGAAGAAGGACTCGGCCGCCTCGAGCGCGGTGGTGTAGTCGAACTCCTCGAACGCGCTCGTGGCGGCGGCGACGACGTCGCGCAGCCCAGCGAGCATCGCCAGATCGACGGGGTTGGTCACTGCGGCGAGGCCGCCCGGGTCCTGCGCCAGCGTCAACACGAACTTCCCGGCGTTGAGGACCTTCATCGCGAGGCGGCGGCCGACCTTCATCTGCGTCTCGTCGAACGGCGAGTCCATCCCGGGCCGGGCCATGGCGGCGCGCCACCGGACGGCGTCGGAGCCGTACTTGTCGAGGATGTCGGTGGGCACCACCACGTTGCCCTTCGACTTGCTCATCTTCTTGCGGTCCGGATCCACCACGAAGCCGGAGATGGTCGCCCGCTTCCACGGCAGCGATCCGTTCTCGAAGTGCGCCCGCACCACGCGGGAGAACAGCCAGGTGCGGATGATGTCGTGCGCCTGCGGGGCGATGTCCATGGGGAAGGTGAGCCCGAACAACTCGTCGTCACGCTCCCATCCCGTCGCGAGGTGCGGCGTGAGCGACGACGTGGCCCAGGTGTCCATGACGTCCGGATCGGCCATGAAGCCGCCGGGCTGGTCGCGTTGGTCGGGGGAGAAGCCGGGCGGGCAGTCGGTCACGGGATCGATCGGCAGCGAGGCCTCGTCGGCGACGATGGGGTTCTCGTAGTCCGGCTCGCCGTCGCCGTCCAGGCGGTACCACACAGGGAACGGCACCCCGAAGAACCGCTGTCGAGAGATCAGCCAGTCCCCGTTGAGGCCGCCGACCCAGTTCTCGTAGCGGTGCGCCATGTGCTCCGGCGTCCACCGCAGCTCGCGGCCGCGCTCGAGCAGCTGCTGCTTGAGGTCCTCGTCGCGGCCTCCGTTGCGGATGTACCACTGGCGGGTTGCCACGATCTCGAGCGGCTTGTCGCCCTTCTCGTAGAAGTTGGTCATGCGCGTGGTCGGCTTCGGCTCGCCGTCCAGGTCGCCGGAGTCGCGGAGCATGGCCACGGTGGCCTCGCGGGCGGAGAAGGCCGTCTTGCCGGCGAGCGGCTCGTAGGCGCCGGCGTTGACGATCCACTCCGGAGTCTCGGCCTGGAGCCGGCCGTCGCGGCCGATGACCGTCCGGGTGGGCAGGTTGAGCTCGCGCCACCACTGCACGTCGGTGAGGTCGCCGAACGTACAGCACATCGCGATACCGGCGCCCTTGTCGGGCTCGGCCGCCGGGTGGGCGAGCACCGGGATCTCGACGCCGAACAGCGGCGAGGTGACGGTGCTGCCGAACAGCGGCTGGTAGCGCTCGTCGTCGGGGTGCGCGATCAGGGCGCAGACCGAGGGAAGCAGCTCCGGCCGCGTGGTCTCGATGTAGACGGGTTCGCCGTCCGCCCGGTGGAACGCCACGCGGTGGTACGCGCCGGGGTACTCGCGGGCCTCCAGCTCCGCCTGCGCGACAGCGGTGTGGAACGTCACGTCCCACAGCGTCGGTGCGTAGCTGAGGTAGGCCTCCCCGCGGGCGTGGTTGCGGAGGAACGCCTTCTGCGCCACCGCCTGCGAGCTCGCGGAGATGGTCGTGTACAGCGTCGACCAATCCACCGAGAGGCCGAGCTGCTTCCACAGGTCCTCGAACGCCTGCTCGTCCACGGCGGTCAGCTCGTGGCACAGCTCGATGAAGTTGGCGCGGCTGATCGGCACCTGCCGCTTGGGGTCAGGCTTCGCCGGCGGCTGGAACCCCGCGTCGAACGGGATCGACGGGTCGCACCGCACGCCGTAGAAGTTCTGGACCCGGCGCTCGGTCGGCAGGCCGTTATCGTCCCAGCCCATGGGGTAGAAGACGCGCTTGCCACGCATCCGCTGATAGCGGGCGATCGTGTCGGTGTGCGTGTAGCTGAACACGTGCCCGACGTGCAGCGAACCCGACACCGTCGGAGGCGGGGTGTCGATGCTGAACACGTCGTCGCGGGAGGCGGGCCGGCGGAACGCGTACGTGCCCTCCTCAGCCCATACCTCGCCCCACTTGGCCTCCAGGCCTTCGAGGACGGGCTTGTCGGGCAGAGCGCGCTGAGCGGTCGATGCGGTCATGGGCCCCGATCTTAGCCTCGATCCACCGATCGACTGTGTCCGGTGGGCGGCGTGGGAGAGTGAGAATGCCCTCCTGACCTGGGAAAATGCGACTTGTCTAAGGTCCGCATAACCCGCTCAAGAAGGGCATCTCGTAGATGCAACTGTCTCACACCCCTTCAGTGGTCTCAGCGACGTTTGACGAGCCCAACCTCGTGTCGGCCGCCGGGCTGGTCCCATTGATGGCTCTGGCTCAGGAGGCCGGGCTGCGTCGGCTGGGAGATGAGCACCTGAGCGTGGCGAGGGACAAGGGGGCCAACGCGGGCCTGAAGCTTGCCTCGTTGGTGGCGGGTATGGCCGCCGGGGCGGACAGCATCGATGACATGGCCTTGCTGCGCCACGGGGCGATGGGCAAGATCTTCGACCGTGCCTACGCTCCCTCGACGTTGGGCTCCTTCCTGCGCGCCTTCACCTTCGGACACGTGCGTCAGGCTGACGCGGTGGCTTCACGGTTCGCACTTGCCCTGGTCGAGCGCTCCGAGTTCCTGGGCCGCGAGGGGGACAGCGGCACGGTGATGGTCGACATCGACGACACCATCATCGAGGTCCACGGCCACCACAAGCAGGGAGCATCCTTCGGCTATACCCGAGTGCGTGGCCTGAATGCGCTGCTGGCCACCGTGAGCACCGAGCAGATCGCCCCGGTGATCGCCGCCCAGCGGCTGCGCAAGGGCTCGGCCGGCTCCCCGCGCGGAGCGGTCCGCCTGGCCACTGACACCCTGGCTCTGATCCGGCGCACCTGCCTGGCCGGGCGGCCAGTGCTGGTGCGCGCGGACTCAGCGTTCTACTCCCACGCCCTGGTCACCGCCGCGCTCAAGACCGGGGCGCACGTATCGGTCACCGTGCGGATGGACCCGGCCGTCAAGCGCGCCATCGCCGCCATCAGCGACGATGCTTGGACCACGATCAAGTACACCGACGCGATCTACGACGAAGACAGCGGCAGGTGGATCTCGCGGGCCGAGGTCGCCGAGATCCCCTTCACCGCCTTCACCTCCAAGAAGACCAGCGAGCAGATCCCCGGCCGCCTGGTGGTGCGCCGAATCCCCGACCTGAACCCGAAGAAGAACCACGGGCAGGCCACACTGTTCGATACGTGGCGCTTCCACGCGTTCTTCACCACCGCCCCCGCCGCCGAGCGCGACACCGTGGCTGCCGACAAGGTCCACCGGGCACACGCCATCATCGAGAACGTCCACGCCGACCTCAAGGCCTCCGCGCTGGCGCACATGCCCTCGGGAGTTTTCAACGCCAACGCTGCCTGGCTCGTCTGCGCGGTCATGGCCTTCAACCTCACCCGCGCCGCCGCGACACTGACCAACGCCCCGGGGCTGGCTCGGGCGACCACGGCAACGATCCGCCGCAAGCTCATCAACGTCCCGGCACGTATTGCTTCCTCCGCCCGGCGCCTGCACCTGCACCTTCCACAGGGCTGGCCATGGCAAACAGCGTGGTCCGCGCTCTACGACGCCCTCGCCCCGCGCCGAGCGACCGCGCCGATCTGACCCACAGACCCAGTCCCTACAAGCAGGAACCCCAGTGGAAGAGCCGGGCAGACCGGCAACTCCTGCACGCCCTCACTCCAGCCCCGACATCCTGCCGCCGACAGCGACCTCCTCAGCAGCTCATCGGTGGATCGAGGCTTAGTGGCCCCGCGGAGGGTCAGCTGTCCAGCTGCTGGCCGCTCGCCTCGAACGCCTCGTCGATGGCGGCCTGCATGCTCTCGACGGTGGGCTCGATGAGGACCGTCTGAGCCTCCTGGTCGTAGAATTCGAGGCGCTGGCCGCCCACGAGGAAGGTCGGCGTCGAGCCGATCTGATCCGTCCCGAACTTGTCGTGGGCGTTGGTCGTGAACTCGTCGAAGGCCCGAGTGTCGTACAGCTCCTGATAGCGCGTGAGGTCCTCGCCCTGGATGCCCGCCAGCGCAGGGAAGTCGACCCGCAGCTGCTCCTCGGTGAAGCCCTGGCCCTCCTGGGCCGGGTGGTTGGCGTAGACGACCTTGTGGAACTCGTCGAACGCGCCCACCTCAGCAGCCGCGGCGGCCGCCAGCGCCGCCCGCTTCGAGGAATCGTTGCGTAGGCCAGCGTCGAGGAAGTAGGCGGTGCGGATCTCCGCGGTGATGGACCCGTCGGCGACCAGCTGCTCGATGATCGGTCCGTAGTCCTCCTCGCGCGCGGCGCACGCGGGGCACTGGAAGTCCTCCCACACGACGAGGTGCGGGGTGCCCTCCTGCGGCGCCTTGCCGGCCAGGAGGATGCCGTAGCCCTCCGTGGCGTTCGGCGGCGTCAGCTGCTCCTCAGCCACCGTCGCGTTCCGGCCGAGGGCCTGAAAGATCACGATCGCGATGACGGTGATGACCGTGACCGCCACGAGCCCGGCGCCGACGGCGAGGATCCTGCGGGTCCGCTTGTTGCGCTCCTCGAGTTCCTGCTGCTGCCGGAGGGCGGCGCGCTTGCTGAGCGACGAGTTGTTGGCCATATCGACGTGTGCTCCTGGTCTGGCGGTGCGGGGCCGGACCCCCTGCGGGGCCGCGGCGTCGCCATCCTAACCGGCACACGCAACGGCTCCCGTCGCGACGCGCGTCCGGCGGGGCGGCCCCAGTAGGCTGGGCGGCACCATGACTCACTCCACGCACGCCGCGCTCACGGCCGCCCTCACCGCCCGCTGGCCGGAACACCGGGTCGCGCCCAGCCTCTCGCGGATCGCCGCGCTCATGCACCTGCTGGGCGACCCCCACCTCGCCGTGCCGGTCATCCAGGTGGCGGGCACCAACGGCAAGGGCAGCACGGCCATCATGATCGAGACACTGCTGCGCGCCGCAGGGCTGCGCACCGGGCGGTTCGCGAGCCCGCACCTCAGCGACGTGCGCGAGCGGATCAGCATCGACGGCGAGCCGATCAGCGAGGAGCGGTTCGACGAGGTGTGGCGCGACATCGAGCCCTACGTCGCCATGGTGGACGAGCAGCAGCACGACGGCGTCGCCATGACGTTCTTCGAGGTCATCACCGGGATGGCGTACGCCGCGTTCGCCGACGCCCCCGTCGATGTCGCCGTGATGGAGGTCGGGCTCGGTGGCCGCTGGGACGCCACGAGTGTCGCGGATCCGGCCGTCGCCGTCGTGACCCCCATCGGCATGGACCACATGCACATCCTGGGATCGACGTTGGCCGAGATCGCCGGAGAGAAGGCGGGGATCATCAAGGAGGGCTCCCGCGCCGTTCTCGCGGGCCAGGATCCCGAGGCCGCCCGGGTGCTGCTGCAGCGCGCCCTGGACGTCGGCGCCTCGATCGCCGTGGAAGGTCCGGACTTCGGGCTGCTGGAGCGGCAGCTGGCCGTCGGCGGCCAGGTGCTGCGCCTCGACACCGCCGGCGGCCCGGTCGGCGATGTCTTCCTGCCGCTCTACGGGGAGCACATGGGCCGCAACGCCGCGCTGGCGGTCGCCGCCGTCGAGGCGTTCCTGGGGTCGCAGCCCCTGAACCCGGAGATCATCGTCGAGGGGCTCGGCGCCGTCGAGGCGCCCGCGAGGCTGGAGCAGGTGCGCACCTCGCCCCCGATCCTCCTCGACACCGCACACAACCCGCCGGCCGCCCGCGCGACCATCGACGCCCTCGCCGAGGCCTACTCGTTCGACCCCCTCGTGGGCGTCGTGGCGATGATGCAGGACAAGGACGCCGACGAGGTGCTGACGATCTTCGCCGAGCAGATGCAGCACGTCGTGGTCACGACCGTCTCGTCGACGACCCGCGGCCGCTCCGTCGAGGACCTCGCGGCGGTCGCGGAGTCCGTCTTCCCGCCGCAGCAGGTCCACCGCGCCCCGGGCATGGCCGAGGCCCTGGACATCGCCGTGATGCTGGCCGACACGCTCGGCATGAACGGAGGTGTCCTGGTGGCCGGCTCCGTGATCGCGGCGGGCGAGGCGCGGGACCTCCTGACGGCCCGCGGTGACGAGTGATGACGCTCGAACCCACCAACCCGATGCGGCCGGCCGCGATGTCGGTCCTGCTGTTCGAGGTCGTCGTCATCTGGCTCGCCTACATCGGCATGATCCAGGCCGAGGGGATCAGCCTCGCGGTGGCCGCGTTCTGGTGCGCGGTCGCCACCCTGCTGTGCGTGGCCGGCATCGCGGGCCTGCGCCGTCGGTGGGGCTACCTCGTCGGCTGGGCGGCCCAGGCCGTCATCATCGGCCTCGGCGTCCTCACCCCGTGGATGTACGCCATGGGTATCATCTTCGCCCTGATCTGGGTGACCTGCATGGTGCTGGGCCGCCGGCTCGAGACCATGCACAGCGACAAGGAGCGCCAGTGACCGAAGAGACGTTCGTCATCATCAAGCCCGACGCAGTGGCCGCCGGCCGCGTCGGCGCCATCCTCTCGCGCTACGAGGACGAGGGGCTGGAGATCGCGCGCATGGAGCTGCGCCGCATCGACGCGGCCTTCGCCGACCAGCACTACGCCGAACACGTCGAGCGCGACTACTACCCCCCGCTGCGCGAGTTCATGACGGAGGGGCCGCTCATCGCCATGGTGCTGCGCGGCGAGGACGCCGTGGCCCGGGTGCGCGCTCTGCACGGCGCCACCGACCCGACGAAGGCGGACCCCGGCACGGTGCGGGCCGACTTCGCCGAGTCCACGCGACGCAACGCGGTCCATGCCTCGGACTCGACCGAGTCGGCGGCCGGCGAGATCGCACTCTGGTTCGGCGAGGGATAGGGAAACGTCGGCCCCGCGGTTATCCTTGACGGCGCCATGACTACACTGCCCACCCTGCCCACGCACTCGCTGTTCGACCGGCTTGAGCCGCTGCTCGCGCAGGTGAGCAAGCCCATCCAGTACGTCGGCGGGGAGCACAACTCCGTCGTCAAGGCCTGGGAGGACGTCGACGTCCGCTGGTGCCTGTCCTACCCTGACGCCTACGAGGTCGGCCAGCCCAACCAGGGCGTCGCCATCCTCTACGAGATCCTCAACGAACGCGACTGGATCCTCGCCGAGCGCACCTACTCCATCTGGCCGGACATGGAGGCGCGCATGCGCGACGCCGGCGTGCCCCAGTTCACGCTCGACGCGCACCGCCCGGTGCGGATGTTCGACGTGCTGGGCGTGTCGTTCTCCACCGAGCTCGGCTACACCAACCTGCTCAACCTCCTCGATCTGTCCGGCATCAGCCTGCACGCGGCCGACCGGGGCGAGGACGAGCCGATCGTCATCGCGGGCGGGCACGCGGCCTTCAACCCCGAGCCGATCGCCGACTTCATCGACGTCGCGGTCCTGGGCGACGGCGAAGAGGCCTCCCTGCTGATCTCCGACATCATCCGGGAGTGGAAGGCGGACGGCCGCGAGGGCGGGCGCGAGGGCCTGCTGCTGCGGCTCGCCTCCACCGGCGCGTTCTACGTGCCCCGGTTCTACGACGTCGACTACCTCGACGACGGCCGGATCCAGCGCGTCGCCCCCAACCGGCCCGAGGTGCCCTTCCAGGTGCGCAAGCACACGCTGATGAACCTCGACGAGTGGCCCTACCCGAAGAAGCCCATCGTGCCGATGGCCGAGACGGTCCACGAGCGCTACTCCGTCGAGATCTTCCGCGGCTGCACCCGCGGCTGCCGCTTCTGCCAGGCCGGCATGATCACCCGGCCGGTGCGCGAACGCAACATCGAGACCATCGGCGCCATGGTCGAGGGCGGCCTGCGCGCCACGGGGTTGGAGGAGATCGGACTGCTGTCGCTGTCATCGGCCGACCACTCCGAGATCGCCGAGGTCACGCGACAGCTGGCGGACCGCTACGAGGGATCCAACGTGTCCCTGTCGCTGCCGTCCACGCGCGTTGACGCCTTCAACATCGACCTCGCCAACGAACTCAGCCGCAACGGGCGCCGCTCCGGGCTCACGTTCGCGCCCGAAGGCGGCTCGGAGCGCATGCGCAAGGTCATCAACAAGATGGTGACCGAGGACGACCTCATCAACACCGTCGCCGCGGCGTTCTCCTCCGGCTGGCGGCAGGTCAAGCTGTATTTCATGTGCGGCCTGCCCACGGAGACCGACGAGGACGTCCTGGCCATCGCGGACCTCGCCCGGCGGGTTATCGAGACCGGGCGCCGCGCGTCGGGCACCCGCGACATCCGGTGCACCGTCTCCATCGGCGGGTTCGTGCCGAAGCCCCACACCCCGTTCCAGTGGGCCGCTCAGGCGAGCGCCGAGACGATCGACCACCGCCTGTTGCTGCTGCGCGACACCATCCGGCAGGACCGCAACTACGGCAAGGCCATCGGCCTGCGCTACCACGACGGCAAGCCCGGCGTCATCGAGGGGCTGCTGTCGCGCGGGGACCGCCGCGTCGGCCGGGTCATCGAGCGGGTCTGGCGCGAGGGTGGCAAGTTCGACGGCTGGAACGAGCACTTCAGCTACGAGCGCTGGGTCGCGGCGGCCACCGAGGAGCTGGCTCCCTACGGAGTGGATCTCGACTGGTACACCGCGCGGGAACGGGGCTACGAGGAGGTCCTCCCGTGGGACCACCTCGACGCCGGGCTGGACCGCGACTGGCTGTGGGAGGACTGGCAGGACGCCCTCGACGAGCGCGAGGTGGAGGACTGCCGCTGGACCCCGTGCTTCGACTGCGGCGTCTGTCCTCAGATGGACACCGAGATTCAGATCGGCCCCACGGGCAAGGTGCTGCTGCCGCTCATGGTTGCGAAGCCCAACCTCGCCTGAGGACGGCCGCCCGGCCCGGCTGGGATAGGGTGGCCTTCCGTGGATAACGCGCGCAGGGTCGGCTTCGACCGCCAGAAGTACCTCACCCTCCAGTCCCAGCACATCGACGAGCGCCGTCGCCGCTTCGGCGGCAAGCTGTACCTCGAGTTCGGTGGCAAGCTGTTCGACGACCATCACGCGTCGCGCGTCCTGCCCGGCTTCACGCCCGACAACAAGATCGCCATGCTCGAGACGCTGAAGGACGAGGTGGAGGTCGTCATCGCGGTCAGCGCGCACGACCTGGCCAGCAACAAGCAGCGCGCCGACCTGGGCATCCCCTACGAGGCGGACGTGCTGCGGCTCATCGACGAGTTCCGGTCCTACGGCCTCTACGTCGGGTCCGTCGTGATCACGCAGATGACCGACGAGCACCGCCAGGCGCGCGCCTTCAAGCGCAAGCTTGAGCGGCTGGGCGTCAAGGTCTACCGCCACTATCCGATCAAGGGATACCCGAACGACGTGGCGTTGATCATCAGCGCCGACGGCTACGGCCGCAACGACTACATCGAGACCACCCGCGACCTCATCGTCGTCACGGCACCGGGTCCCGGCAGCGGCAAGATGGCCACCTGCCTGTCCCAGCTGTACCACGACCATCAGCGCGGCATCGACTCCGGCTACGCCAAGTTCGAGACCTTCCCCATCTGGAACCTGCCCCTCGACCACCCCGTGAACCTCGCGTACGAGGCGGCCACGGCGGATCTCGACGACGTCAACATGATCGACCCGTTCCACCTCGCCGCCTACGGCGAGCAGGTCGTCAACTACAACCGCGACGTCGAGGTCTTCCCCGTGCTGCGGATGCTGTTCGAGCGGATGCTGGGGGAGTCGCCCTACCAGTCGCCCACGGACATGGGCGTCAACATGGCCGGCCACTGCATCTCCGACGACGAGGCGTGCCGGGACGCCTCCAAGCAGGAGGTCATCCGCCGCTACTTCAAGGCGCTGGTCCACGAGCGCCGCGAGGAGCTCGAGCCCACGGTCTCGGAGCGGATCGCCCTGACGATGAGCCAGCTGGGCATCGCGCAGGAGGACCGGCCGGTCGTGGCCCCTGCCCTCGACACCGAGCGCCGCACCAAGGCCCCCGCCGCCGCGCTGCAGCTGCCCGACGGCACCGTGGTGACCGGAAAGACCTCGGCGCTGCTGGGCAGCTCGTCGGCGGTGCTCCTTAACGCACTGAAGGCGCTCGCCGGCCTGCCCGACGAGGTGCACCTGCTGGCGCCCGAGACCATCGGCCCGATTCAGACGCTGAAGACGGACCACCTGGGCAGTGCCAACCCGAGGTTGCACACGGACGAGGTGCTCATCGCGCTCGCCGTCGGTGCCACCCACGACGACAACGCGCGCCGCGCCATGTCGCAGCTGCCGCGCCTCAGGGGGTGCGACGTGCACACCACGGTCATCCTCGGGCCGGTCGACGAGGCCATCTTCCGCAGCCTCGGCGTGCAGGTCACCAGCGAACCGGTCTTCCAGAGCAAGAAGCTCTACCGGAAGCGCTGAGGCGCGCTCGTCTACACTGCCGGGCGTGGCTCAACGACAACCTCCGGTCCAGCAGGCCCCGCCCGCGCAGCGCCTCCGGCTGCGCTACGCCAAGCGCGGGCCGGGACGCTTCACGTCGCACCGCGACTTCGGCCGCGCCCTCGAGCGGGCGCTGCGCCGCGCCGAGATCCCCATGGCCTACTCCTCGGGGTTCTCGCCCCATCCGCGCATCTCCTACGCGAACGCGGCGCCGACGTCGGCGGCGTCCGAGGCGGAGTACGTCGAGCTCGCGCTCGCCGAGGTCTGCGATCCGCAGAAGGTGGCGGCGGCCCTGAACGACGTGCTGCCGCACGGTTTCGTCATCCTGGACGTCGCCGAGGGGCGCCCTGAGTCGCTGGGCGACCTGCTTCAGGTGTCGGACTGGAGGGTGACGCTCGCGGAGGCCCGGCCGGGCGTGCTGGCCGACGCCGCATCGCGGCTGCTGGACCGCGACGAGTACACGGTCGAGCGCCTGACCAAGAACGGCATGCGCACCTTCGACGTCCGTGCCGCGGTGCTCATCCTGCGGGCGATCGACGACCAGACCCTGGAGTTGAGGTCCGTGCACCAGGCGCCCCTGGTCCGGCCGGACGACGTGGTGACGGCGTTGCGCCAGCTCGACGCGCGGGTGCCGGCGCAGGCGCTGCTCACGCGACTGGCTCAGGGTCCGTTGGTAGGGGAGCGGATCGGGGACCCGCTGCGCGAGTCGCCCGTCATGCAGCCGTAACTGACGGCGATTCCCGGCGGGGCATGCGACGGATGCTTGTGCGGTGTGCGAGAATAACGGTCAGGTCACGGCACCGCCGGTGCCACCCGACGCAGCGAGACTGCACCGCGGCGAGAACTTGCCGCGACTGCTCGCACTGCCTCGGCGGACCTCAGTCTTAGCGCACAGCGCGTCTGTGCCAGTCCGCGCGTCGCGCGCGTAAGGAGCCACATGCTCGAGATGTCCGACGGTACCGTCAGCCCGCAGGAACAGGTCCCCGCCACCACCGCGCCGCCGCGCCGTCGCCGCGCCGCCTCCCGCCCGGCCGGGCCGCCCGCAACCCCCGCCCCCTCAGATCCCACTCCCGCGGCGCCTGCCGCGGCCGAGCCCGCCCAGGCCGCCGCGCCTGAGGCGTCGCCCGCCGCCGAGCCGGTCACCGCGCCCGCCGCCGAGCCGGTCGCCGCCGAGGCCCCCGCGCCCCAGGAGGACGCCGCACCGCCCACCCGACGCCGCCGGGCTGCCACCAAGGCCGCCGGCGAACCCGCGGCCCCGCGCCGCCGCCGGGTCAAGGCGGTCGAGCACGACGGTGCGAGCGCCGTCGAGGCCACCCCCGAGTCCGCGCCGGAGCCCGGCCAGCCTGAGGAGATCGCCCCGACCACTGCGGCCCCCGCCGCGGAGGCCCCCGCAGCAGAGGCCCCCGCGCCCACCCGCCGGCGCGCGACGCGCCGCACCGCACCTCCGGCAGAGGCGGACCGCCCCGCGGCCTCGCAGGAGGCCCCCGCATCCGACGCCGCGCCCGCCGACGCCGCGCCCCCCACCGACGCGGACCCGGCCGCCGCCGCCGACCGCGCCCTGCATCAGCTGCAGGACGCGACGCCCGCGCCCGTCGTCGACGAGGCCGTCACAACGCCCGCGCCGTCGCGCCGCCGCCGCGCCACCCGCCCCACGGCGCCGCCGCAGGCGCCCGCGGAGACCGACGAGGACCCGATCGCAGCGGCCCTGCGCGCGGCCGAAGAGGTCGCAGAAGCGCGGCGGGCCGTGCTGAGCGATCCGTTCCTCACCGCCTCGGCACGCGACCAGCAGCTCGCCGATCTGGCCGGAGCCATCGCGGCCGGCCCGGAGGACGAGGTGGTCGCCGAGGAGGAGCAGACCGAGGCCCTGGCCGGCATCGCCGATCAGCCAGAAGCCGCTGACGATGTCGCGGACGCAGACGACGACATCGACGAGGACGTGGCCTCCGACGAGGAGGACGTGGACGCCGAGGGTGGCGAGACCCGTCGCCGTCGCCGTCGCCGCGGCGGTCGCCGTCGCCGCCGCGTCGGCTCGCGCGACGAGTCCGACGAGACGGGCGCCGAGTCCGACGCCGACGAGAGCCCCGAGTCGGAGGGCGCCGAAGGCGAGTCCGCCGAGGGCGAGCCCGAGTCCGAGACCGAGACCGACGAGTCCGGCAGCACCCGCCGTCGCCGCCGCCGTCGCCGCCGCGGTGACGCGGGCGACGCGTCGTCCATCGACGACGAGGTCACCGGCATCGAGGGTTCCACCCGCATGGAGGCCAAGCGGCAGCGCCGCAAGGAGTCCCGCGCCGCCGGGCGCCGCCGCGCGCCGATCCTCAGCGAGGCCGAGTTCCTCGCCCGCCGCGAGTCGGTCGACCGTCGCCTGGTCATCCGGCAGGCGGAGGACTACACGCAGCTGGCCGTCGTCGAGGACAACATCCTCGTCGAGCACTACGTCGACAAGGCCTCTGCCACGTCACTGATCGGCAACATCTACATCGGCCGCGTCCAGAACGTCCTGCCGAGCATGGAGGCCGCGTTCATCGACATCGGCCGCGGCCGCAACGCCGTCCTGTACGCCGGCGAGGTGGACTGGGCGCTGTTCGGGGTGACCGGCGAGAACCGCAAGGTCGAGAACGTGCTCAAGTCCGGTCAGAGCGTCCTGGTGCAGGTGACCAAGGACCCGGTCGGGGCCAAGGGCGCCCGCCTCACCGGGCACATCTCGCTCCCCGGCCGCTACATCGTCTACTCGCCGGGCGGCCACCTCTCCGGCATCTCCCGCAAGCTCCCCGACACGGAGCGTGCCCGGCTGCGCGGCATCCTCGCCACGCTCATCTCCGACGAGGAGTCCGTCATCGTGCGGACCGCGGCGGAGGGCGTGAGCGAAGAGGAACTGGTGCGCGACGTCAACCGGCTCAAGGCCCAGTGGGAGGTCATCGAGAAGAAGTCGAAGCAGGGCAGCGCCCCGCAGGCGCTCTACAGTGAGCCGGACCTGACGCTGCGCATCGTCCGCGACCTCTTCACCGAGGATTTCGCTCAGCTGGTCGTGCAGGGCAACGGTGGCCCGGAGGACGCCTACGACGCGATCTCGGCCTACGTCGGCCACGTCGCCCCGCACCTGGCCGACCGCGTGTCCCGGTTCCAGGCTGACGGCGACGACTCCGACGTGTTCGCGCAGTTCAAGATCGACGAGCAGATCGCCAAGGCGCTGGACCGGAAGGTCTACCTACCGTCGGGCGGATCGCTGGTGATCGACCGCACCGAGGCCATGACGGTCATCGACGTCAACACCGGGCGGTTCACGGGTTCGGGGGGCAACCTCGAGGCGACCGTGACCAGCAACAACCTCGAGGCGGCGGAGGAGATCGTCCGGCAGCTGCGTCTGCGTGACCTGGGCGGCATCATCGTGATCGACTTCATCGACATGGTCCTGCCCAGCAACCGCGACCTGCTGCTGCGTCGTCTCGTCGAGTGCCTCGGCCGGGACCGCACCCGCCACCAGGTCGCCGAGGTGACCAGCCTCGGGCTCGTCCAGCTGACGCGCAAGCGGATCGGCACGGGCCTTCAGGAGGCGTTCACCGAACAGTGCGAGCACTGCCACGGCGCGGGCTACGTCCGCTTCGAGGAGCCGGTGGACTCGCAGTCCCCGTCCGACGGCGGGGAGCGCAAGCCCCGCCGCAGGGGCAAGAAGTAGGCCTCCATTTGGCCAATCCCGCGGGGGCGGGTTAACATTGTGCGGTTGCCTGCCCCCGCGGGCACCCGAACACGAACATCAAACCAGGCCGTCGCCTGGCACCGACAACAAGGAGATTCCAGTGGCCGCCAAGTGTGATGTCTGCGCCAAGGGACCCGGCTTCGGTCACAACGTTCCTTGGTCGAAGAAGAAGACCAACCGCCGCTGGAACCCCAACATCCAGCGGGTCCGCGCTGTGGTCAACGGCGCGGCGCAGCGCGTGAACGTGTGCACCTCCTGCCTGAAGGCCGGCAAGGTCTCGCGCTGAGCTAGTCCATGCCCAACCGGCGGTCCGCATCTGCGGGCCGCCGGTTGCGTTGTCCCGGCGGAGTGGCTCGGCGGCGTGTCGGAGCGGGCCGGTAGGGTCGGACGCATGTCCAGCTGGCGCACCCCCATCTACCGGGAACTCGGCCGCCGCCTCGTCGACGTGCTCGGCGCGAAGACCGCCGGCGAGTTCGCGAAGCTCGGCATCACCACGGTGGACGACCTGGTCCGGCACGTGCCCCGCCGCTACATCTCGGGGACGGGGATGTCGGACTTCTCCACCCTGCGCGTGGGGGAGGACGTCGCCGTCATCGCCCGGGTCGAGCGCTCACAGCTGCACTGGGCCGGCGACACCGGGCGGGTCCAGGCGTCCCTCAGCGACGGCTCCGGGACGCCGTTGTCGATCACGCTGTTCGCGAAGCGCCGCAGGATCCTCGAGGGCTGGGAGCGGATGCTCCAACGCGGCCGCCGCGGCATTTTCATCGGGCGCGTCGGCATGTTCAAGGAGACGCTCCAACTCACCCACCCCGACTTCGTCATGCTCGACGGGGCCCGCATCACGGGTGGGAAGAACGCCGAGAAGCGCGCGGCCATGGAACGCAGTGTCCAGCGGGCCACCCTCATCGGCCTGTACCCGGCCACGTCCAACCTGCCGACCTGGACGATCGCCGAATCCGTGCAGTTGGTGCTGCCCTCGCTCGAGGGCGACACACTCCCGCGGTGGATCGTCGAGGAGGCGGGCGTGCTGCCGTTCGCGGAGGCGCTCACGGCCGTGCACGAGCCGGTGGAGGTCACGCAGGCCGAGCACGGGCAGGCGCGGCTGCGTTTCGACGAGGCGTTCGGGATCCAACTGGCTATGGCCGCCAGGCGCCGGGACGCGGCGGCCCAGCCGGCGGTCCCGCGCCCCAGACGCTCCGGGGGCCTGCTCGACGCCTTCGACGAGCGCCTGCCCTTCACGCTCACCGCCGGGCAGCGCGCCGTGGGGGAGACGCTGTTCGAGGAGCTGGCCGGCACGTCACCCATGCACCGCCTGCTGCAGGGGGAGGTGGGCTCCGGTAAGACGATCGTCGCGCTCCGGGCGATGCTCGCGACCGTCGACGCCGGGGGGCAGGCCGTGCTGCTGGCACCCACCGAGGTCCTGGCGAAGCAGCACCACCGCACCATCACCCAGCTGCTGGGCGACCTCGGCCAGGGCCGGCAGCTCGGCGCACACCCGGACGCCACGGGCGTCGTGCTGCTGACCGGGAGCCGCTCCGCGGCCGCGAAGCGGTCCACCCTCAACGACATCGTCACGGGCGAGGCCGGCATCGTGATCGGGACGCATGCGCTCCTGAGCGACCCGGTGGAGTTCTTCGACCTCGGGCTGGTCGTCATCGACGAGCAGCACCGATTCGGTGTCGAGCAGCGGGCCGCGCTCGCGGCGAAGGCCTCCGCCCGGCCGCACACGCTCATCATGACCGCCACGCCCATCCCCAGGTCCATCGCGATGACCGTGTTCGGGGACCTCGAGGTCAGCGAGCTGCGGGAGCGTCCCGCCGGACGGGCGCCGGTGCAGACGGTGTTCGTGGACACCGCCGCCACGCCGCACTGGGTCGAACGGGCCTGGCAGCGCATCCGCGAGGAGGTCGCCGCCGGGCGGCAGGCATTCGTCGTGTGCCCCGCCATCTCGGCGAAGGACGCGGCCGCAGACGGGAAGGGCGGCGGGGCCGCCGTCGAGGAGGTGGCCCCGCACCTGGCTTCCGGGCCGCTCGCGGGCCTGCGGGTCGGCGTCGTCCACGGCCGGCAGCCGGCACAGGATCGCGACGAGGCGATGACGGCCTTCGCCGCGGGCGCGCTCGACGTGCTGGTCGCCACCACCGTCATCGAGGTCGGCGTCGACGTCCCCAACGCGTCGGTCATGGTGGTGCTGGACGCCGACCGCTTCGGTCTGTCGCAGCTCCACCAGCTGCGCGGCCGCATCGGGCGAGGGGGGCACGCGGGACTCTGCCTGCTGCTGGCGGCGCCGGGGGAGGACAGCGACGCCGACGCCCGCCTCAGGGCCCTGGCGGACACCACCGACGGCTTCGAGCTCGCCGAGCTCGACCTGCGGATCCGGCGTGAGGGCGACGTGCTCGGCGCCGCGCAGTCCGGCGGCGGCACCCTCAAGCTGCTGCGGGCGCTGGACGACGCCGAGGTGATCGGTCGCGCGAAGGTGCTGGCGGAGCGGGTGCTCGCGGACGAGCGCGCCGCCGCAGATCCGCTCCTGGCTGACCTCATGGCGAAGGCGGACCAGCTCGCGGCCGGCGAATGGATGGAGAAGTCATGAGCCGCATCATCGCCGGGCGCGCCAAGGGGCACCGGCTTCTCACCCCCAAGGGTTCGGCGACCCGGCCCACGACGGACCGCACGCGCGAGGCCCTGTTCTCGGCGCTCGCCAGCTGGTTCGACGCCGCGGACGCCGACCCCGCCGAGCAGCTCGCCGGCTTCTCGGTGCTGGACCTCTACGCCGGTTCCGGCGCGGTCGGCCTCGAGGCGGCCAGCCGCGGGGCCGCGCCCGTCGTGCTCGTGGAGGCGGATCGCCCGACGGCCAGGATCATCCGCGAGAACGCCGCCGCCACCGGGCTGGCGGTCGAGGTGCGGGCCGCGCGCGCCGAATCGGTGGCCGCCGAACCGGGCCGTCGCTTCGACCTCATCTTCCTGGACCCGCCCTACGACCTCCCCACGGAGCGCGTCGACGCCCTGCTGCAGCGCCTGGCCGCGGACACGCTCGCGGACCGGGGGCTCGTCGTCGTCGAGCGCTCGACGCGCGACCGGGAGCCGGTCTGGCCCGTCCGGTTCACAGACACGTGGCACCGCGGCTACGGTGAGACGACCCTCTACTTCGGAGCGGTGGACTAGGAGCGTCATGGCAGTGCTGTGCCCGGGGTCGTTCGACCCCATCACCGTCGGCCACCTCGACATCATCCGGCGCGCACACGCGCTGTTCGGCGAGGTCGTCGTCGCGATCGGCAACAACTCCACCAAGGACTACCTGTTCAGCTTCGACGAGCGGGTGGACCTCGTCCGCGGAGCGACGGCGGACCTGGACCACATCACGGTGGAACCGATGGACGGGCTGTTGGTCGACTTCTGCCGCGCCCGAGGGATCCCGGCGGTGGTCAAGGGCCTGCGCTTCGGCGCGGACTTCGACTTCGAGCTGCAGATGGCGCACATGAACCAGGCCATGGGCGGCATCGAGACCGTCCTGCTGCCGGCGGCCAAGGGACACGTGACGCTGTCGTCGACCATCATCAGGCAGGTCATCCGCCTCGGCGGTGACGTGAGCGACTACGTCCCCGACAACGTCGCCGCTGCGGTGGCGCGGCTGAGGGGCAGCATCGACGCCTGAGCGTGGCGGCGGGGGCGTCGTTTTGGGAAATCGCACCGCGACTCGGTAGAGTTGGCGGTCGGTCATGACGAGGTCTTGGACGGTCTACGAAGGGAATCCGACGTGTCACCCGTGCATCCCCACCCCGACCGCCGCTCGCCCCTCGTTCTCGAGGTGCACGAGCTGGCGCGTCGGACGGGCGCGATGAAGCAGGTGTCCACGACGGTCCCCGCGCCGGCCGACCTGGGCATCCACATGATCGGGGTGCCACACGGTTCCGACATCGAGCTGGATCTCCGGCTCGAGGCCGTCACCGAGGGCGTCCTGGTGACGGGAACGGCGGACGTGCAACTGCACGGCCAGTGCTCCCGGTGCCTGGACGATATCGAGGGGGAAGCCTCCTTCGATCTGCAGGAGCTCTTCTTCTACCCCGGACACGAGGTGGAGGAGGACGAGAGCGTCGTCGTCGACGAGACGATCGACCTCGAGGAGGCCCTGCGCGACGCCGTGGTACTTGAATTGCCGTTCACGCCACTGTGCGAGGAAGATTGTCGTGGGCTCTGCCCCGAATGTGGGGTCAACCTCAACGACGATCCCGAGCACAGCCATGGTCAGCGGGTCGATCCCCGGTGGGAGAAGCTGGCGGACCTCGGCGGGGACGCACCCAACTGAGCAGATCATCAGGTCGAAGAAACCCTAGGAGAACATCGTGGCCGTTCCGAAGCGGAAGATGTCGCGCAGCAACACCCGGTCGCGCCGCGCGCAGTGGAAGACGACTGTCGTCCCCACCGTCGTGTGCGCCAACCCGGCGTGCCGTGAGCGTCACCTGCAGCACACTGCCTGCCCGAGCTGCGGCCAGTACGGCCCGCGTGGCTCGCGCCGCCAGGTGCTCGAGGCCTGAGCCGGCCTTCTCCCGCTGAGGGCGGGATGAGCGCTCTACAGGACCAGCTGAGGGAGCTGGGCGTCGAGGTCGACGCCCAGCTCTTTGAGTTGTCCTTCACCCACCGCAGCTACGCCTACGAGGCCGGGGGACTGCCGTCGAACGAGCGGTTGGAGTTCCTGGGCGACGCCGTGCTGCAGATCGTCGTCACGGAGCACATCTACCGCAGCCACCCGGACCTGCCCGAGGGGCACCTGGCCAAGCTCCGCGCCCGGGTCGTGAGTTCCGTGGCCCTCGCCGAGGTCGCCCGCGAACTCGGCCTGGCCCAGCACATCCTGCTCGGGAAGGGCGAACTGGCCACCAAGGGCCGTGAGAAGACGTCGATCCTGGCCGACACGATGGAGGCGGTCATCGGCGCGATCTTCCTCTCCGCCGGCCCAGATGCCGCGGCGGCGTTCATCCACCGCAACCTGGACCATCGGATCGAGGCCGCGGCGGCCACGGGGGACTACTCGGACCACAAGACCGCGCTGCAGGAGATCTGCGCTGAACGCGGTTGGGAGCTGCCCCGCTACGAGGTCAGCGGCACCGGGCCGGACCACGAGCGGGTCTTCACGGCTGTGGTCTACGTCGACGGCAAGCCCATGGGCACCGGCACGGCCCCCAGCAAGAAGCGGGCCGAGCAGATCGCGGCCAGCATCGCCTTCGGGGCCGTCAGCGGTGCCTGAACTGCCGGAGGTCGAGGTCGTCCGGCGCGGCCTCGACGCTCACGTCACGGGACGTCGGATCCTCGGTGTCTCCGTGCTCCATCCCCGCCCTGTGCGGGCCCACCCCCTCGGCCCCGACGCCTTTGCCGCCGAACTCACCGGGAGGCGCATCGACGCGGTGCGCCGCCGCGGCAAGTACCTGTGGCTCGCCCTCGGTGCCGACGCCCTCGTCATCCATCTGGGGATGAGCGGCCAGTTCCGGGTCAGCGCCCCGGGCGACGCCCGCGCCCGGCACACGCGCGTCGTCGCCGATCTCGACGACGGGACGCAGCTGCGTTTCGTCGACCAGCGCATGTTCGGTGGCCTGGAGCTGCGGCCGGGGATGGCGGTGTGCCCGGTGCCGCACATCGCTCTCGACCCGTTCGATCCCGAGTTCGACGCCGCCGCGACCGCGGCCGCGCTGCGCCGCCGCCGCACCCAGGTCAAGCGTGCGCTGCTGGATCAGACCCTGGTCTCGGGCATCGGCAACATCTACGCCGACGAGGCTCTGTGGCGCGCCGGCGTCCACTACGCCCACCCCACCGCCTCCCTCACCCCGGACCAGGCCACGTCGGTCCTCGCGGCCGCCTCCTCCGTCATGGCCGAGGCCCTCGCCGAGGGCGGCACGTCCTTCGACTCGCTTTACGTCAACGTCAATGGTGAGTCCGGGTACTTCTCCCGGTCACTGGCCGTGTACGGTCGCGAGGAGCAGCCCTGCACGCGGTGCGGCACCCCGATCGCCCGCCGGGCGTTCATGAACCGCAGCAGCCACTACTGCCCGTCCTGCCAGCCGGTCGCGAAGGAGCTCCCATGATCACCCGGGTCGTGCACCGCTACCGGCACTCCATCCGGCAGTTCCTGCGGTTCGGCACAGTCGGTGGCCTCGGTGTCCTGGTCAACATGGGCGTCATCTGGACACAGCGCCACACGCTGCCGCTCATCTGGCCCGGCTCCGCCTACGGCGGCGGCGCCTGGTGGGCCATCCCAGGAACGGACTTCAACATCCGCTGGTACCACGTGATGAGCATGGTGGCCTTCGTCGTGGCGAACCTCGTGAACTTCCAGCTCAACCGGTGGTGGACCTTCGGGTCGCACCGGCATTCCCGCTGGTGGCGCGAGTACTGGCCGTTCCTCACCGTCGGACTGGCCGCGCAGGGCATCGGCATGATCCTGCTCACGCTGCTGATGTGGGAGGCCTCACCGATCGCCCTGCCGAGCGACGTGTTCGACAACTCCTCGGGCCTGCGCACCAAGCTGTACTGGGCGCAGCTCATCATGATCATCTTCACGATCCCCGTGAGCTTCCTGCTCAACAAGTTCTGGACCTTCCGTTCCATCCGCCGCCCAGAGGCCCCCATCGGGGTGGCATAGCGCAGCCATGTATCTCAAGCAGCTCACTCTCCGCGGCTTCAAGTCCTTCGCGTCCGCGACGACGCTGGTCTTCGAGCCCGGGATCACCTGCGTCGTGGGGCCCAACGGATCGGGCAAGTCGAACGTCGTCGACGCCCTGAGCTGGGTCATGGGGGAACAGGGCGCCAAGACCCTGCGCGGCGGGAAGATGGAAGACGTCATCTTCGCCGGCACCGCCAAGCGGGCGCCGCTGGGCCGCGCGGAGGTCGAACTCACCATCGACAACTCCGACGGGGCGCTGCCCATCGAGTACTCCGAGGTGACCATCACGCGCACCATGTTCCGCTCGGGTGGCTCCGAGTACGCGATCAACGGTGCCGCCGCCCGGCTGCTCGACGTGCAGGAGCTGCTCAGCGACTCCGGCATCGGTCGTGAGATGCACGTCATCGTCGGGCAGGGCCAGCTCGACGCCATCCTGCAGGCCACGCCCGAGTCCCGACGCGGCTTCATCGAGGAGGCCGCCGGCGTCCTCAAGCACCGAAAGCGCAAGGAGAAGGCGCTGCGGAAGCTGGACGCCACGAAGGCCAACCTCGAGCGCCTGGGCGACCTCGTGTCCGAGTTGCAGCGGCAACTCAAGCCGCTCGGCCGCCAGGCCCAGGCCGCCCGCAAGGCCGCCGTGATCCAGGCGGAACTGCGCGACGCGAAGGCGAGACTGCTGGCCGACGATCTCGCACAGGCCCAGGCCAAGCTCGCGGCCGAACTGGCCGACGAGGCCGCCGCCGCCGAGGCGCGCGCCCGCGCGGAGCGGGAGGTCTCCTCGGCGCTGGAGGCCGAGGAGGCGGCGGAGACGCACCTCAAGGCCGCGGCAGCGCACTTCGACGCCATGCAGGAACAGTGGTACGCGCTGGCGGGCCTGCGCGAGCGCGTCACGACGACCGTCTCGATCGCCGCGGAGCGCATGCGGGCGGGTGAGGCGCAGCCCGCCCTCGAGGTGGGGGGCCGGGACCCGGAGGTCCTGGAGGCCGAGGCCGCGGAGTTGGCCGCGCGCGAGCGGGAACTGGCCGCGCAGGTGGACGCCGCGCGTTCGGCGCTGAGCGACGCGACGCTGCGGCGCACCGGCGCCGAGCACGAGCACGCCGCCGCCGAACAGTCCTACAGCGCCGCGCTGCGGGCCATCGCCGACCGCCGGGAGGGCCTCGCCCGGCTCACCGGGCGGGTGAACTCCATCCGGTCGCGCCTCGAGGCGTCGGATGAGGAGATGGCCCGGCTCGCCGCGCGGCGCGACGAGGCGTTGGGTCGCGCCGACGAGGCGGGGGGCCGGTACGTCGCCACGGAGGCGTCGCTCGCGGGCCTCGGCGCCTCCGAGTCGGACCTGGACGAGGCGTACGAGCAGGCGGCCGCCGCGGTCGCCGAGCTCGAGGCGGAGGCCGCGACGCTGCGCTCCGCCGAGGCCGACACCACCCGGCGCCGGGCGGCGCTGGAGGCCCGGATCGAGGCGTTGGATCTGCTGACACGCCGCAAGGACGGCACCGCGGACCTGCTCGACGCCGGGCACGACGACGTCGTCGGCCGGCTGAGCGACCTCCTGGAGGTCGAGGCGGGCTGGGAGGCCGCCGCCGCGGCCGCGCTGCGCGGGATGGCCGAGGCCGTCGTCGTGCACTCCCTCGACGGTGCCGTGAAAGCCTCGCGGTTCCTGGCCGACTCGGAGCTGGGACGTGCCCCGCTGCTGGTGTCCGGGGCGCCGCGTCACGCCGTCGAGATTCCCGGCGACGGAACCAGCCTGCTGGACCTCGTCCGCGCCCCCGACCATCTTGCGGGTGCGCTGGACCGGCTGCTGGGCGCCGCCGTCGCCGTGGAGACGGCGGACGAGGCCACGCGCGTGGTGTCGCGGCACCCGCACGCCGTGGCCGTCACCCGCGACGGGGATCTGTTCTCCGCCTGGCTGGTCGAGGGCGGGTCCGCCGCCGCGCCGTCGCTGCTGGAGGTGCAGGCGCAGCTCGCGGAGGCCCGCGACGACCTGGAGGAGTCGCGGCAGGAGGCCGAGCGACAGCGATTCCGGGCCCAGGAGATCGCGGCGAGGCTGGCGGAGGCGAAGCGCGGGGAGAGTGAGGCGCTGAGCGCGTTGCACGCCTCCGACGCCGAACTGGCCGCGGTGGCGGAGCAGCTCAACGCGCACCGCCAGACCCAGGCGACGGCCAGGCGGGAGGCCGAGCGGTTGGCCGAGGCCATGGAGACGGCGCGCGCGGCGCGCACCCGCGATGAGGAGCAGCTGGCCGAGCTGACCGCGCGGCTCGAGGCGGCGGCTGCCGAGGGCGACGACACCGAGCCGGACCCGGCCGAGCGCGACGACAAGGCCGCCGAGGCCCGCCGGGCACGACAGGCCGAGATGGAGGCCCGGTTGGCGCTGCGCACGGCGGAGGAGCAGGTCAAGGCGATCGCCGGCCGGGCGGACTCCCTCGCCCGCGCGGCGCAGCACGAACGGCAGAGCCGGGCCAAGGCGCGCGCCAGGGCCGAACAGCTACGCCGCGAGGCCGAGGTGGCCGCGGCTGTGCACCGGGCGGCGCAGGTGCTGGCTGAACGGGTCGACACCGCGCGCCGGCTGGCATCGGCGGCGCGGGAGGCGGCCGATCAGGCCAGGCGCGAGGCGGAGAGCGCCACCACCCGGGCCCGCCACACCGCGAAGGCCGCCGCCGCCCGTCTCGACGAGATCGTGCGCGGCGCCCACCGCGACGAGATGGTCAGGATCGAGCTGCGCATGCGGGTGGAACAGCTCGCCGACCGCGCGCTGCACGACCTGGGGATGGAGGCCGACGACCTCGTCGCAGAGTACGGCCCCGACCGCAGCATCCCCGTCCTCACCCGTCCCGACGGCTCTGCCCTCACCGAGGACGACGAGCAGCCCCCGCCGGTCGCCTACGACCGGGCCCAGCAGACCGCCAGGCTCCGCGCGGCGGAGCGCAACCTCGCCGTGCTGGGCCGGGTGAACCCGTTGGCCCTCGAGGAGTTCGAGGCCATGACCGCCCGGCATCAGTTCCTGGCGGAGCAGCTCGACGACCTCAAACGGACCCGGGCGGACCTGCTGGACATCGTCGAAGAGGTCGACCGCCGCGTCCAGGAGGTGTTCGAGGCCGCGTACCGGGACGTGGAGGCCAGCTTCCGCGACGTGTTCAGCCGTCTCTTCCCCGGCGGCGAGGGGCGCCTGGTCCTCACGGACCCGGGCGACTGGCTGACGACCGGTGTCGACGTCGAGGCGCGCCCGGCGGGCAAGCAGGTCAAGCGGCTGTCGCTGCTCTCGGGCGGCGAACGGTCGCTGGTCGCCGTGGCCTTCCTGGTGGCGTTGTTCATCGCCCGTCCCAGCCCGTTCTACATCCTCGACGAGGTCGAGGCCGCCCTCGACGACGCCAACCTCGGGCGGCTGCTGTCGATCTACGAGGAGCTCCGCGCGTCCTCGCAGCTCATCGTCATCACGCACCAGAAGCGGACCATGGAGATCGCCGACTCGCTGTACGGCGTCACCATGCGCGGGGACGGGATCTCGACGGTGGTGTCGCAGCGGCTTCACGAACGCTGAGACTCGCCGGGGGAGATTTCGCCGCCCGCCCCGTCCTGCGGCACCATGGGAACAGCTTCCCCGCCGAAGAAAGGGCACGTCCGTGCTGGTCGCAGTCTTCGCTGTCCTCTCAGTCGTCCTCCTCGCCGCCGTCCTCCTCGCCGTCGTGGCGGAGTCGTCCGGGCGGCTCACCGTCAAGCACCCCGCCTGGCAGCGCCTCGTGAGCGCGGCCGCCCGGCACCTCGAAGGTCGCGGCGTGGTGCCGAAGTTCCTCGAGCGGCTGGATCAGCGCACGCCCTGACCGCCGGATCGGCCGCCCCGCGGCCGACGGCTAGGATGACCGCGTGGAGTGGTTCTTCTGGGTCATCATCGCGATCGTCGGACTGGCGATCCTCATCGCAGGCATCGTGGTCGCGGTCGACCGTCGTCGCCAACTGGAGCACGAGGAGCGGCCCGAACTCGAGCCGCGTGAGCCGGGCGGCGAGGTCGTCGTACCGCCCGTCACCCCTGAGCCTGCGGAGCCCACCTACGCCGAAGCCGTTCCCCCGGCCGGCGCTCCGGACGTCGCGGCAGCGCCGGCCGCCGTCATCGAGCGTCCCGAGTCCGCGACCTCACGGTGGGCGCGCCTGCGCCGGCGCCTCGCCGGCAGCAACAACGCCCTCGCCCGCGCGCTGGCCGACCTCCTCTCGGTGGACCGCTTGGACGAGGAGACGTGGGACGACTTCGAAACCACCCTCATCACATCGGATCTGGGCGTCGGCCCCACCACGGAGCTGACCGGCGCGCTGCGCCGGCGGTTCGCCGTCGACGGGGTCGCCGATCCCGCGGAGGCCCGCCGCATCCTGCACGAGGAACTCCTCGCCCTCGTCGATCCGCACCTCGACCGTTCACTCAACCTCACGCCGTCCGCGGACGGGCTGCCGGCGGTCGTGCTGGTGGTCGGAGTCAACGGCACCGGCAAGACGACGACGGTGGGCAAGCTCGCCCGCGTGCTCGTCGCGGAGGGGCGCAGCGTCCTGCTCGGCGCCGCCGACACCTTCCGCGCCGCCGCCACCGAGCAGCTGGCCACCTGGGGCGAACGGGTCGGCGTCCACACCGTCCGCGGTCCCGAGGCCGGAGACCCGGCCTCGGTGGCCTTCGACGCCGTCGCACAGGGTGCGGCGGAGGGCGTCGACGTCGTCATCGTCGACACCGCCGGCCGCCTGCACACCAAGACCGGGCTCATGGACGAGCTCGGCAAGGTCAAGCGCGTCATCGAGAAGAAGGCGGCGGTCAGCGAGGTCCTGCTGGTCCTCGACGCCACCACCGGCCAGAACGGCATGACGCAGGCGCGCATCTTCTCCGAGGTCGTCGATGTCACGGGCATCGTGCTGACGAAGCTGGACGGCTCCGCCAAGGGCGGCATCGTCATCCAGGTCCAGCGAGAGCTGGGCGTGCCGGTCAAGCTCGTCGGGCTGGGGGAGGGCCCGGACGATCTGGCCCCGTTCGACCCCGAAGGCTTCGTCGCGGGCATTCTGGGCGAGTGAGCGCCTAACTTTCTTCCAGGATCCGGCCGATCCGGCCCCTTCGCGTGGCGTCGCCGCACCGTCGCGAGGCAGGATCGGGACGTGATCGACGTGCGCGACCTCTCGACGACCCACGGGCGCCGCCCCGTGCTGGATCGCGTGAGCCTGCGCGTCGCCGCGGGCCAGGTCACCGCAGTGGTCAGCCCCGTCGCCGCCGAGGCCACCTCGCTGGTCCGCGCGATCGTCGGACTGGACCGCGCCGGCACCGGATCCGCCCTCATCGACGGCGCCCCGTACGGATCACTGGACTCCCCGCTCACCGCCGTGGGTACCCTGCTGGCCGGAGCGCCGGCCCATCCGGCCCGTACCGCCCGCGATCACCTGCGGTGGATGGCCGCGGGATCGGCGCTGCCGTCCCGGCGGGTCGACGACCTGCTGGAGATGGTCGGGCTGGGTAGCGTCGCGGGGATCAAGGTACGCGACTTCACCCCCGCCCTCCGCGTCCGGCTGGGCGTGGCGTCGGCCATGCTCGGGGACCCCGACCACTACGTCCTCGATGACCCGCTGCGGCATCTCGACGGACTCGACGCGCTCTGGCTGCGCCAGGTGCTCCGCCGGCTGGCCGCCCGCGGCAAGGCGGTCCTCGTGACCGGGCACTCGCTCGGCAGGCTGGCCGCGGTCGCGGACCGGGTGGTCGTGCTCGGCCACGGGCGCATCGTCGCCGACGAGGACGCCGCGGCACTGCGGGCCCAGGCCCGCCCCACCGTCGTCCTGCGCGCAGAGCGCCAAGGGGAACTCTTCGACCTCCTGCAGAGCATGGGCGCCGATGTCACCCCCCGGCTCACCGACGACGGTGTCTCGCTCGAGGTGTCGGGACTCTCGGCGCAGCGGATCAACGAGGCGGCCGTCGGCTTCGAGATCCTCAGCATGGTCGAGACCGACGACGGTCTGGCCCACACCCTGGCCCGTCTCGCGGGAGGCGCTGTGCCGCGTGTCGCGGCGCTCGCTGTCGGCGGGATGCGGTGATCACAGCCGCGACGCACGCGGAGCGCATCAGGTTCGCAGGAATCCGGGGGTGGGTCCCGGCGGCGCTGGTGCTCGCCCTGGCCGGCGTCGTGCTACCGCTGCGTCACGCACTGGCCGTCGCGACGGACCCCGCGCTGCCACCCGCGTCCGACTCGTCCGCGATGGTCCCGCTCACGGGCGTCGGCGTCCTGGGGCTAGCAGTCGCCGCGGCGTGGTCCGTCAGCCGCGAGTACTCGACCGGCACCCATGACGTGGCCCGGCTCCTCCAACCGTCGGGATGGCGCTGGGTCCTGGCCCCGATGACCGTGCACGCCCTCGTGTCGTCCGTGGCGGCCGCGCTCGCGGCGCTCCTGTCCGTGGTGGTCGTCGCCCTGGTCACGCCCGACGACCGCCAGGAGGGTCTCGGGACGATGTCCGCGGCGCCCATGGTGGCGCGTGCCGCGGTGGTGGCGGTGTTCGTGGTGGTCCTGGCCGTGGCGGTAGCGTCGGTCCTTCGCCGGACCGGACCCACCATGGCGGTGGTGCTGGGGTGGCCCCTCGTCATCGAGCCCCTGCTCTCAGGTGTCCCCGCCGCCCGGCCGCTGCTGCTCGGGTCGGCGGTCGCGACGGCGATCTGCGGCCCGTCAGGGGTTCCGGACGGCTCGTGGGGGAGTATCGGCGCGGCGATGGTCTGGCTGGGGCTGCTGGCCGTGGGGGCGTTCGGTGTCGCGGCGACGGTGTCGCGCCGCTGAGGTCAGCGACTCGTGACGGGGTCCATCTCGGTTGGATCCACGATGCCCAGCTGAATGGCCCGCACCAGGATCTGAGTCCTCGACTTCAGGCCCATCTTGTCGCCGATGTGCGACAGGTACTGCTTGACCGTGCCCTCCGAGACGAACATCTTCGCACCGATCTGCTGGTTGGTCAGGCCTTGGGCCAGCCACCGCAGGAGCTCCTTCTCGCGGGGAGCCAGCCCGGGATCCGGGGGCGTCTGCCGGCTGGGCTCGGGTGTGTCCAGGACGTTCGAGACCAACTCGCGGCGCACCGCCGCCGACAGTGGCATCTCGCCCGCCAACGCCTGCTGGATCCCGGCGATGAGCGCGGGACCGCCCGCATCCTTGAGCAGGTATCCCGAGGCCCCCGCGCGCAGGGCCGCGACGATGTACTCGCGAGTCCCGAACGTCGTCAGCGCCACGACGCAGGCCTCGGGCCACTGGCCGCAGATCTCACGCGTCGCCTCCACCCCGGACTTCTCGGGCATCTGGAGGTCCATGAGGGTCACGTCGGGACGGTGCGTCCGCCAGGCCTGCACCGCCTCGTTGCCGTCCCTGGCCTCGCCGACGACCTGGTAGCCGGCATTGCGGGCGAAGAAGATGCGATAGGCCTCGCGGACCATCGGGTCGTCGTCGACCACGAGGAGGCGGCACGGACTGTTCATGTGAGTACCCTAACGGGGTTTCACGGCGGTAGAGTTACAGGGCTCTCGGAAAAGTCTGGCCGAAAGTCAGTATCTGGTGCCGTGGGGGGCCGGTATTAGTTGTACTGCACACCACAAATTTCTTCCCCGAAGGATTGCCATGAAGGTCCGCTCTCTCGTCGCAGGTCTCATTCTCGCCGTCGCCATCGCCCCGTCCGCTGTCGCGGCCCCCAAGACGGCTGCCCCGCAGCCCGTGGGCGGCACCGTCAAGGTGACCGAGGACACGAACTTCATCTGCCCGATCTTCCCGTGGCTCGCCATGTGCCACCCGCGCTGATCGCTTCGGCACCATCAGCACCCCATCTCTCCGCCGGGACGAGGCTAGACAGGCCAGTCCCGGCGGAAGTGCGTCCAAGACAGTCCGTACTAGATCCACGGACCTGCTCAACGCTTCCCGCTACATCCTCGCGGCTACGGTGGTCTTCGGTGCACTCGGCAATCTGATCGAATGGGAGCGGGCGGGATGGCACACCGCGGTCTCGCCCCTGGCTCAGGTGCTGGAGGCGACAGCGTGCGTCATCGCGCTCTGGCGTCCCAAACTTAGCCTTCTGGTCGCGCTGGCTCCCATGATGCTGACGCTGACATTCGGCAACATGGAAGCTGACGTGTTGGCTCCTGTGTTTGTCACCGGCGCGTTTGTGGCTGTCGCCAAACCGTTGGAGGCCGCGGCGACCGTGGGGCTGTTCCTCAGCTACGCGGTCCTCCGCGGACTGCAGAGCCCTCCCTGGTGGGAGATGACGGCCTCCTACCTGGTCCTGCTCATCCCAGGGTTGGTGGCGGGGGGGCTGCTGCGGGGCATGCTGCTGGCCCGGCGTCGTGGCCAGGGACGCATCCTCGTCATGGAGGACGACACGTCGCGCATCCGAGCCGAGGAGCGCGCCCGGCTGGGCGGAGAACTCCGCACGCTCATCACCGTGGGGCTCGCCGAGAGCCGGCGCGTGCTCGAGGAGTCCGCGCCCGTGACGGACCCCGCGACCCTCCGCGGCGCCATCCACGCGATCAACGACGCCTGCCTGAGGGCGTTGGGCGAGGTCCGCGCGCTGGTGGGGATGCTCCGCGAGGACGCGACCGCAGGCGGACACGACGAATCCATCGCCGGACCGACCGTGTCGGACATGGCGCACCGCTCGGAGCAGCGCCTCGCGGCCCGCGGGATGTCCACCGCTCTGGACCTGCCGGCCGATCTCGACGGACTCAGCCGGGTCACGCAGGCCACCGTCGTCAAGGCCTTGGAAGAGGTCGTCCTTGCCGCGCTGGCCGAGGAGCCTCCCACCGACGGCCGGACTGCCGTCACAGTCACCGCGGAGCGCCGTCGCGGATGGGTGCTGCTCGACGCCGCCTACCCGGCCGCGCTGGTCCCGGACCCGGAGCAGGAGCGGCGCCTCGACCGGCTCAGCCAGCGCGTCGACGCCCTCGGCGGCATCCTGCGGACCCAGATCCGCGCCGGCAAGCGGATGCTGCGCATGGAACTGCCGCCCGCACTCGACGCCGCCATGGACCGCGAGACACCGGCCACGGGACCCGCCTGGCAGCAGTGGCTGTCGATGGCGACGCTGCGCGGCGTGCTGACCATGGCCCTGACCATGGGCGGGCTCACGGCGGGCGCCCAACTCCCCGGCGCGCTGATGGCCGGCGAGATCCGCTGGGACCTCGCCTGGGAACTAGCCGGATTCACCGCGGCGGGCCTGCTGCTCTGGTGGCCCGTGGTGGGCACACTGCCCGCGGTGGCCGCGACGCTGGGGATGCTCTTCACGCCGCACTCCGACGACCTTGCGCTGCTGGCGCTGCTCCTGGTCGCCTGCCTGCAGGCCGCCCGGGTCACCAAGCGCTGGGCCGCCGGTCTCCTGGGCGCCGCGGCCTCCGTCGCGCTGCTCATGGCGACCGCCGTCGACGTCGGGGCCGTGCGGGAGCGGGCGCTGGTGGCCGCGATCGTCCTCGTCGCGCTCCCGACGATGGTGGCCGCCCGGCATTTCCTGATGTCGCGCCGCCGGCACCTGACGGAGATGAGGGCGCTGCAGGCCACGGCAGAACGCATCCGCACCGAGGAGCGCAACCTGCTGGCGCGCGAGCTGCACGACGTGGTCGCGCACCATCTCTCCGTCGCCACCCTCCAGTGCATGGCCTTCGGCGACAGCGACGACCCGGTGGAACTGCGCACCGCCCTCGACAGGATGCGCCGGTCCATCATCGGGGCGGGGGAGGAGATGGAGCTCCTCGGGCGCATCATGGCCGGGGCAGAGGGCGGAGCCGACGGGGTCGCACTGGTCAGGCCCACGACGGTCGTCGGCGTCCTGTCCCAGACCCTCCGCGACAACGGATTCAAGTCATCGGTCTCCGTGGATGCGACCGCCGACGAGCTACCGGCGCCCACGCTGCGCACCCTCACCCGGGTCATGCAGGAGGGCGTCACCAACGTCCTGCGCTACGCCAGCCGCGACGGCGAGTGCGCCATCACCGTCGAGGTGCTGGGCGACGAGGTCATCCTGCGCATGAGCAGCGCGATCCCCGCGCGGCGTCGCCTGTCGCGACTGTCCCTCGGGTACGGCCTGGCGGGGATCCGCGAGCGCGTCGACCTGTTGGGCGGGCGCTTCGCCGTCGGCCCCGACGACGGCGAGTGGGTGCTGCGCGTGGCGCTGCCGGCGCGCTGAGAGCTCAGACCGACGCCGGTGCCCCCACCGCCTGGACGAGCGCCTCGGCGCTGGCCTTGGCGTCGCCGAACAGCATCGCGGTGTTCTCGCGGACGAACAGCGGGTTCTCGACACCCGAGTAGCCGGCCGCCATGGAGCGCTTGAACACCACCACCTGCCGCGACTCCCACACGTGGAGGACCGGCATGCCCGAGATGGGCGAGCCCGCCTCCATCGCGGCCGGGTTGACGGTGTCGTTGGCGCCGATGACGAGCACGACGTCGGTGCGGGGGAAGTCGTCGTTGATCTCGTCCATCTCCAGGACGATGTCGTAGGGCACCCGGGCCTCGGCCAGCAGGACGTTCATGTGGCCGGGCAGCCGGCCCGCCACCGGGTGGATCGCGAACCGCACGGTCTTGCCCTGCGCGATGAGGCGTCGGGTGAGTTCCGCGACCGGGTGCTGCGCCTGCGCCACGGCCATGCCGTAGCCGGGCGCGATGATGACGGAGTCGGCGTCCCGCAGCCAGCCCGCCACCTCGTCGGCGCCGGCGCTGACCGCCTGCAGCGGGTTGCCGTCAGCGTCGAGCATCGCGACCGCGGCGCCGGTCGAGTCGGCCGTGCCGAATCCGCCGAGCAGCACGTTGGCGATCGAGCGGTTCATGCCGCGCGCCATGACGATCGACAGGATGATGCCGGACATGCCGACGATCGTGCCGGCCACGACGAGGAGGTCCGAGCCGATCGCGAAGCCGGACAGCGCCCCTGCCCAGCCCGAGAAGGAGTTGAGGAAGCTGACGACCACGGGCATGTCCGCGCCGCCGATCGCGAGGACCATGAGGATGCCGAACACGTAGCCGAGGACGTGCGCGATGACCAGCGGCCAGATGTTCGGGGCGGCCAGGTACCACGCGAGCGAGCCGACCAGGCCCACGCCGAGGAGTCCCATCACCAGCCAGCGGGCGCTCAGGACGACGGGGCGCGACGTGATCCGCCCGCCCAGCTTGCCGAACGCGACGATGGAGCCGGAGAACGTCAGGGCGCCCACGACCACCGCGGCCCACACCGTCACGCCGTGGACGATCTGGTCGCTGAGGACCGGGTAGCTCTCGACCTGCAGCGCGGAGTTGATGCCCACCGCGGCGGACGCCTGGCCGCCGAACGCGTTGAACAGCGCCACGAGCCCGGGCAGACCCGTCATGGCGACCCGCGTGGAGTAGAGGAGCCCGACGGTGAAGGCGATGGCGAGCGCGACCAGGAGCAGGACGAAGCCGACCGTGTTCCACTCGCGCGTGAAGGTGTGGATGACCGTGGCGAGCACCGCGAGCGTCATGCCGGCGATGCCGAAGGCGTTGCCGCTGCGGGCCGTCTCCTGCTTGCCGAGCCCGACGATGCTGAGGATGAACAGGAGCGCGGCCGCGATGTAGCCGCCGAACACGATGTTGTCGAGCATGGGTTCAGCTCCTCTTGAACATGGCGAGCATGCGGTTGGTGATGGCGAAGCCGCCCACGCAGTTGATGCCGGCCAGGACGATGGCGACGAAGGCGATGATCTGCACGGACAGCAGGGGGGACGTGAGCTGGGTGATGGCGCCGACGATCGTGATGCCGGACACCGCGTTGGACACGCTCATCAGCGGCGTGTAGAGGGCGGGCTCGACACCCCAGATGACGTAGTAGCCCACGACCATCGCCAGTCCGAAGACCAGGATGCTGGACAGGAAACCGCCGGGCAGCAGCAGCGACAGCAGCAGCCAACCGGCCACCAGCATCAGCACCATCCGGAAGCGCGCCCACTGGTCCGGTGGCGGGGCGGCGGTGGGGATGGCGACGGGGGCCGGGGCGGCTGCGGCAGCGGGCGCCACGGACACCTCGATGGGGGGTGGCGGGAACGTCACCTCTCCGTCGCGCACGACGGTCATCTGGCGGTGCACGACGTCGTTGAAGTCGAGTCGCAGCTCGCCGTCCTTGTCGGGGGTGAGCAGTTTGAGCAGGTTGACGATGTTGGTGCCGTACAGCTGGGAGGCCTGGCCGGGCAGTCGGCTCGCGAGGTCCGTGTAGCCGACGATCGTGACGCCGCCGTCGGTGGTGTAGGTCTCACCCGGCCGTGTGAGGACGCAGTTGCCGCCGCCAGCCGCGGCCAGGTCGACGATGACGCTCCCGGGCCTCATGGACTCGACCATCTCCGCCGTGATGAGCTTGGGCGACGGGCGGCCCGGGATCGCGGCGGTGGTGATGATGATGTCGACGGTGGCCGCCTGCCTGGCGTAGAGCTCCGCGGCCTTGGCCGCGTAGTCCGCGGACGTGTCGCGCGCGTAGCCGTCGGAGGAGCGCACCTCCTCCACCTCGGCGACCTTGACGAACTTCGCACCCATCGATTCGACCTGCTCGGCGGTCTCGGGGCGGACGTCGGTGGCGGTCACCTCGGCGCCGAGGCCGCCGGCGGCGCCGATGGCGGCGAGCCCCGCGACGCCAGTGCCGATGACGAACACCTTGGCGGGCGGCACCTTGCCGGCCGCGGTCACCTGGCCCGTGAAGAACCGCCCGAAGGCGTGCCCGGCCTCAATGACGGCTCGGTAGCCGGCGATGTTGGCCATGGAGCTGAGCGCGTCCAGTGACTGGGCGCGGGAGATGCGCGGCACCATGTCCATCGACAGCGCCGTGACGCCCCGCGCCGCCAACGCCTCGATGAGCGCGGTGTCCGACCGCGGGTGCAGGAACCCGATGAGGACGTGACCGGGACGCATGAGCGCCTGCTGGGCAGGTGAGGGCTCGCCGACCATCGCCACGACATCGCTGGACCACACGTCGTCGGCGGTACCGATCGCGGCTCCCGCGTCGCGATACGCGTGGTCGGGGAACGAGGACCGCGCCCCCGCGCCGGCCTGGACGACGACGTCGTAGCCGAGGGTCAACAAAGCCGTCACGGTGGCCGGTGTGGCCGCAGCCCGGGTCTCGGGGGCCTCGTCGGGGATGCCGATCCTCATGCGGGCGGTTCCTTTCGCAGTCATCGGGCGAGTGTGTCAGGAGCCTATCGGTAGCCGCGCCGCCGGGGCGGAGGCGGGTCCGATCCCCGGTATCCTGGTGCGGTTCAGTCGTCTGGTGAAGGGCTCAAACAGTGTTCGACACGCTGCAGGACCGGTTGTCGTCGGTGTTCAAGGGCCTGCGGGCCAAGGGCCGCCTCACCGAGGCGGACATCGACGCCACCATGCGGGAGATCCGCATCGCGCTGCTTGAGGCCGACGTCAACCTTGGTGTGGTCAAGGAGTTCGTCGCGGCCGTGAAGGGCCGGGCGATGGAGGCCGAGCTCTCCAAGGCGCTCAACCCGTCGCAGCAGGTCATCAAGTTCGTCCACGAGGAACTCATCTCGATCCTCGGCGGTGAGGCGCGCGCGGTCCGCTTCGCCAAGCAGCCGCCCACGGTCATCATGCTCGCCGGCCTCCAGGGCGCGGGCAAGACGACCCTGGCCGGCAAGCTGGCCCGCTGGCTGAAGGCCGAGAAGCACGCTCCGCTGCTCGTGGCCGCGGACCTGCAGCGGCCCAATGCCGTCAACCAGCTGCAGATCGTCGGCGAGCGCGCCGGCGTGCACGTCTTCGCCCCCGAACCCGGCAACGGCGTCGGTGACCCGGTCGACGTGGCCCGCCGTGCCATCGCCCACGCGTCGGCCAAGCTGTACGACGTCGTCATCGTCGACACCGCGGGCCGGCTGGGCATCGACGAGGAGCTCATGCAGCAGGCCGCGGACATCAAGGCCGCGGTCCGCCCGCACGAGACGCTGTTCGTCGTCGACGCCATGATCGGCCAGGACGCCGTCAACACCGCCAAGGCCTTCGACGAGGGGGTCGGGGTCGACGGGGTCGTGCTCACCAAACTCGACGGCGACGCCCGCGGCGGCGCGGCGCTCTCCATCGCGCGCGTCCTCGGCAAGCCCATCATGTTCGCCTCGAGCGGCGAGGCGCTGGGCGACTTCGACCGCTTCCACCCGGACCGGATGGCGTCGCGCATCCTCGGCATGGGCGACGTGCTCACCCTGATCGAGCAGGCCGAGAAGACCTTCGACGCCGAGCAGTCGCGCGCGGCCGCCGAGAAGCTCATGGGGCGCGGCAAGTTCGGCCTGCAGGACTTCCTGTCGCAGATGCAGCAGCTGCGCAAGATGGGACCCATGTCCAAGATCCTCGGCATGCTGCCCGGTGCCGGCCAGTTCAAGGACGCCATCAACGAGATCGACGAGAAGGAGATCGACCGGATCGAGGCGATCATCTACTCCATGACCCCGGCCGAGCGCGACGACGTGTCGGTCCTCAACGGATCCCGCCGCGCGCGCATCGCCAAGGGCGCCGGCGTCCAGGTGTCGGAGGTCAACAAGCTCGTCACCCGGTTCGTCGAGGCCCGCAAGATGATGGAGGCCATGGCCGGCGGCGGCATGCCCGGCATGCCGGGGATGCCGGGCATGGGCGGACGGCGCGCACCGCAGAAGAAGCAGCCGAAGAAGCAGCAGCGCAAGGGGCCCAAGGGCGTGCGCAGCCAGCCGTCGGCCCGGCCCGCCGCCCCCGCCCCGCAGTCACTGGACGAGTTCCAGCTGCCCCCGGAGCTGCAGAAGATGTTCGACGCCAACAAGCCCAAGTTCTGACCAGGAGACATCCATGGCCCTGCGCATCGCTGGAGTGTTCCTGCCCGACGACGAGCCGCGGGAGCTCTGGATCGACGGCGGGCTCCTGACCGACGAACCCGTGTCCGGCGCGGAGACCCTCGCGGAGGGGTGCTGGGTCCTGCCGGGGCTCGTCGACGCCCACTGCCACATCGGCCTGGGGCCCGAGGGCGGGGTCAGCCACGACCGCACCCTGCAGCAGGCCCGAGCCGACCTCGCCGCGGGCACGATGCTGATCCGCGACGCCGGATCGCCGTCGGACACCCGGTGGGTGCAGCAGGACGCGGCGCTGCCGCGGCTCCTCCGCGCCGGCCGGCACGTCGCCCGGCCCAAGCGGTACATCCGTCACCTGGGCGCCGAGGTGGAACCGGAGCAGCTCGTCGACCAGGTGCGCCACGAGGCGCGGTCCGGCGACGGCTGGGTCAAGCTGGTGGGGGACTGGATCGACCGGGGCGTCGGTGACCTGGCTCCGCTGTGGCCCGCCGACGTCGCGGCGCAGGCGATCGCCGTAGCGCACGAGGAGGGCGCCCGGGTCACGGCGCACTGCTTCGGGGAGCAGGCAGTGCACGAACTCGTCGCCGCCGGCATCGACTGCATCGAACACGGCACCGGACTGTCGGACGAGGGCATCGCCGACATGGCCGCCCGCGGCACCGCGCTGGTGCCGACGATGATCAACCTGGATAACTTCCCCGCCTACGCCGCCCCGGCGCAGGAGAAGTTCCCCCGCTACTTCACGCACATGATGGACCTCTACGAGCGCCGCCACCGCACCATCGGGGCCGCCATCGAGGCGGGTGTGCCCGTCTACGCCGGTACTGACGCCGGGACGGTCATCGAGCACGGCCGGATCCGCGACGAGATCGACGAACTGGCCGCGATCGCCGGCGCCGACTACGCCTTGGGCGCGGCGAGCTGGCGCGCGCGGACCTGGCTCGGTGCCGACTCCCTGACCCCCGGGGCGAGCGCCGACCTCATCGTCCTCGACGCCGACCCGCGCCAGGACCTCAGCACGCTGCGCCGCCCGCGGGCCCTGGTGCTCCGCGGCCGCGTCATCGGCTGACCTCCGGCGGCGGACCCGCCTCCGGCTAGGGTGGGCGCGTCGACCAGCAGGAGGACCCGATGACCGATCAGCAGCCCGCCTTCCCGCCCCCGTCCGTCGGCGAGCGCTCGCCCGACCTGCCCCCGCCCGGCCCCGGCAGGATGGAACCTGTCTCCGCGCCGGCGCCCGCCGCGGCACGGCCCGCAGGAGGCTTCGGACACGGCTTCGGCCTGGGCACCGGCATCGGCCTCGGGCTCGGCGTGGCGATCCTGGTCAGCTCGCTGGCGCTGGGCGCGCTCCTGATCGCGAGCTCGCTGACGCTGGTCGGCACCGCCGCGGGCTCCGCCACCACGCGCCTGGCGACCATCTGGGGCGACGGGTCCCAGACGCTGCGGGCGGTCCCGGTGGCGGGACCGATCCTGGCCGACGCCTCCGACGGCTCGCTCCTGGTCTCCGGCACGTACGGCTACGAGGTGGCCTCCGAGATCGACTCGCTCGGCGACGACGACGCCTCGGGCGTCGTGCTGCTCGTCAACACCCCGGGTGGCAGCATCGCGGGGTCGCGGGCGATCAGCGACGCGATCGTCCGCTACCGCGAGCGCACCGGGAACCCGGTCCTGGTGCACGTGAGCTCGACGTCCGCCTCCGGCGGCGTGTACGCCACCGCGCCCGCCGACGAGATCCTCGCCGACCACGGGGCGATGGTCGGATCCATCGGGGTCATCTTCGGCCCCTTCGTGTACTACGACGGCGTGATCGCCACCAGCGGCAGCCTGCTTGAGAGCGGCGTGACGACCACCGGCGGCATCACCACCGAGTACCTGACCGCGGGCGAGGGCAAGGACTTCGGCAACCCGTACCGTCCGATGACCGACGAGGAGCGGGCGGTGTACCAGCAGGGGCTGGCCAACGAGTACGACGCCTTCGTCTCCCACGTCGCGGAGCACCGGGGCATCGCCGAGGACGCCATCCGCGACACCCTCGGGGCGCACCTCTACGACTCGCGCCGCGCGCAGGAGCTCGGCCTGATCGACGGCGTGATGGGCCGGGAGGACTTCTTCCGGCACGCCGCCGAGGCCGCCGGGCTGGATCCCGACGACACGCGCGTCGAGGCGGTGCAGCCGCCGGACATGTGGGAGGCGTGGCTGGGTGTCGAGCGCCCGTTCGGCCAGTCGCCCGCCGTCGACGCCCGCGAGGGCGTGCGCCCGGCGGTCAGCGGCGCGTTCTGCGGTGGGGGACAGCCGCTCGCCTTCGCGGGCCAGCTGCCGGCGGTCTGCGGCTGACTCAGCCCCAACCCAGCTCGTGGAGGGCGTCCTCCTCGATGCCGTGGTAGTGGCCGAGCTCGTGCAGCAGCGTGACCCAGATCTCCTCGAACAGCTGGTCCTCGTGGCGGCACATGCGCGTCAGGGGGCCTCGGAACAGCACGATGCGATCCGGCAGCTGGCCGTAGCCGTACTGGTCACGCTCGGTCAGCGCCGTCCCCTCGTACCAGCCGAGCGAGTCCGAGCCGTCCTCCGGCTCGTCCTCGATGACGAAGATGAGGTTGTCCAGGCCGACGGTGAGTTGCTCGGGCAGCTGCCCCAACGCCTCCTCGACCAGCGACTCGAACGCCGCCTCGCTGATGTCCACGCCGTGATCCTAGGCGACGGGCCGCGCCGGCGTTTGGGCGCCGGTGCGGCATCTGGCACAATGTCGGATGCATCTCTGTGCCCGGGCCCTCTCAACCGGACGCAGGGGACCCAGGTTCACGTGCAGCGTGCCCCACGCGCCTGCGCATGTCCATCGCTCAACGTCTGCACCAGACTCTCAGTACAGGAGATCCCACACCAGTGGCAACCAAGATTCGCCTGAAGCGACTCGGCAAGATTCGCTCGCCCCACTACCGCATCATCGTGATCGATTCGCGCGCCAAGCGTGACGGCAAGGCCATCGAAGAGATCGGCATCTACCACCCGAAGAACGATCCCTCGGTGATCCGCGTGGACTCGGAGCGCGCCCAGTACTGGCTGTCCGTGGGCGCGCAGCCCACCGAGGCTGTCGTCGCGATCCTCAAGCGCAGCGGTGACTGGCAGAAGTTCACCGGCGACACCACGCCGGCGGGCATCGACCCGCAGCCCCCGCGCCGCGACCGTGAGGCCGAGTTCGCGAAGGCTCTCGCCGAGGATTCCGACGCCACCGCGCCGGCCATCTCGAAGGCCAAGAAGAAGGCCTCCGAGGCGGAGAAGGCTCCTGCGGCTGAGGCCCCCGCGGCCGACGACGCCGAGGCGCCGGCCGAAGAGGCCTGATCGTGCTGGCCGAGGCGCTGGAGCACCTCGTCGCCGGAATCGTGTCGAATCCGGACGACGTGACCGTCAAGGACAAGGATCTGCGGCGAGGTCGACTCCTCGAGGTCCGCGTCCACCCCGACGACGTCGGCAAGGTGATCGGGCGCCAGGGCCGCACCGCGCAGGCCCTGCGGACCGTCATCACGGCGCTCGCCGGCAAGGAGAGCATCCGCGTCGACTTCGTGGACGTCGATCGTCCGCGCCGGCGCTGAACATCGCGCGGACGCCCCGGGTTCCCCTGCGGAGCCCGGGGCGTCCGCGCGTCACGGGGCGCTCCGCCCCACGAGAGGCAGGTCAAGGGATGAGCGAGCTCATCGAGGTCACCGTCGGGCGGCTGGGGCGCGCCCACGGCATCAAAGGCGACATCGCCGTCGACGTGCTCACCGACGAGCCCGGGCGCCGGTTCCACGAGGGGGCCGAGCTCTTCATCGACGGCCGACGGATTGAGGTCGCGCGGGTGCGGTGGAACCGCGGCCGGCTGGTGGTCGGCCTCGTCGGCTATCCGGACCGCACCGCCGTCGAGGCGCTCACCGGGGCGCTCCTCACCGCTCGCGTGCCGGCCGACGAGTCGCCGAGCGAGCCGGAGGAGTACTTCGACCGGCAGCTCGTGGGGCTGCTGGTCCTGGACCATGTGGGGCGTGAGGTCGGTCGGGTCGAGGACGTCCTGCACCTGCCCGCGCAGGACGTGCTGCAGATCGCGACGGCGTCGGGCGAGGAGCGGCTCGTCCCATTCGTGGCGGCTCTCGTGCCTGAGGTCGACCTCGCGGCAGGGGTGGTCAGGTTGGCCGACGTCGGGGGACTGCTGGAGGACATCGACGAATGAGGCTCGACATCGTCACGATCTTCCCCGACTACTTCGCGCCCCTCGGGCTCAGCCTCGTCGGTAAGGCCATCAACGCCGGCACCGTCGACGTCGCGGTCCACGACCTGCGGGACTGGACGCACGACCGCCACCGCACCGTCGACGACACCCCGTACGGAGGCGGCGCGGGCATGGTCATGAAGCCCGAACCGTGGGGCGAGGCGTTCGACGCGCTGGAGCAGACGTCGCCGCTGCCCATGACCGTCGTCGTGCCCACCCCGGCCGGCCGGCCTTTCACGCAGGAGCTGGCCTACGAGCTGGCGGGTCGCCCCCGTCTCGTCTTCGCCTGCGGCCGCTACGAAGGCATCGACCAGCGGGTCATCGACCACTGCGCAGACGCCTACGAACTGGTCGAGGTGTCGCTGGGCGACTACGTCCTCAACGGCGGGGAGGTGGCGGCGCTGGCCATCATCGAGGCGGTCGTCAGACTGCTCCCGGGGGTCCTGGGCAACCCGGAATCGCTGGTGGAGGAGTCGCACTCCGCGGGACACGACCAATTGCTGGAGTATCCCAACTACACCAAGCCGCCCGTCTGGCGGGGCCGCGAGGTACCCGACGTCCTCCTCAGCGGCCACCACGGCCGAGTGGCGCAGTGGAGGTCGGAACAGGCACTGGAGCGCACCCGTACCCGCCGCCCAGATCTGCTCGGCGATGATATTCGCGACGAGAAACGCACGTAAATAGCCTAGCGAAACGCGGGTTCGATAAGTCACCCCACCGCCCTCTCGCGGGTCCAGTTGGCTAGAGTGACGTCCGTGGCAACAACACTCACCCTTCATCAACGTGCGCTGCGTTCGACGGTGGTGAAGAAGGTCATCATGGCGGTGACCGGACTCATCATGATCGCGTTCCTGCTCATGCACATGTACGGCAACCTGAAGATGTTCCTGGGTCCCGAGGCCTTCGATCACTACGCTCACTGGCTCAAGGGGACCACCGAGGACGGCGGGATCCTGTACCCGATCCTCCCGGCCGGGTGGTTCATCTGGATCTTCCGGTTCGCCCTCGTCCTGTCCGTCATCCTCCACATCTGGGCCGCGGCGTCGCTGTCGGCCGGGACGCTGAAGAACCGCGGTGACAAGTACGTGACGAGCCGCAAGAAGGCGCAGACGTACTCCTCGCGCACCATGCGCTGGGGCGGCATCATCATCGCGGCCTTCCTGATCTTCCACCTCATCCAGTTCACGATCGTGCCCGGTTCGGTCAGCGGCGGGGACGCGGACGAGCCGCACACGCTGGTGCTGGCCGCGTTCAGCCTCTGGTGGATGGTGCTCCTCTACGCCGTCTGCATGGTGCTCATCTGCATGCACATCCGGCACGGATTCTGGAGCGCCTTCGTCACCCTCGGCGGCAACACGAGCGGCCGCTCGGCACGCATCCTCAACGTGCTGGCCATCATCGTGGCGGTCGTCCTGTTCGTCGGCTTCATGATCATGCCGCTGGCCGTTCTGTTCGGAGTTGGTATCTGATGACTGCACCCACCACGACCCCCGCGGCCGTCAACGACTACTGGGTCGACGGCCAGGACATCGCCGACACCAAGGCCCCCCAGGGTGTGCCGATCGACAAGGTGTGGCAGACCCGCCAGTTCCAGGCCCGCCTGGTCAACCCGGCGAACCGCCGCAAGCTCAGCATCATCGTCGTCGGCACCGGCCTCGCCGGTGGCGCCGCGGCCGCGACGCTGGGTGAGGCCGGCTACAACGTCCTCAACTTCTGCTACCAGGACAGCCCGCGCCGGGCCCACTCCATCGCGGCCCAGGGCGGCATCAACGCGGCGAAGAACTACCGCAACGACAACGACTCCACGCACCGCCTGTTCTACGACACGGTCAAGGGCGGCGACTACCGCGCCCGGGAGACCAACGTCTACCGGCTCGCCGAGGTGTCGGCCAACATCATCGACCAGTGCGTCGCGCAGGGCGTCCCCTTCGCCCGCGAGTACGGCGGCCTGCTCGACACCCGGTCCTTCGGCGGCGTGCAGGTGCAGCGCACCTTCTACGCGCGCGGCCAGACGGGTCAGCAGCTGCTGATCGGCGTCTACCAGCAGCTCGAGCGTCAGATCGCGGCCGGAACGGTCAAGATGTACGCCCGCCACGAGATGGTGGAGCTGATCCTGGTCGACGGGCGTGCCCGCGGCATCGTGACCCGCAACATGGTCAACGGCAAGGTCGAGACCTGGACCGCGGACGCCGTCGTGCTCGCCACCGGCGGCTACGGCAACGTCTTCTTCCTGTCCACCAACGCCATGGGCTGCAACGTGACCGCCACCTGGCGGGCGCACCGCAAGGGTGCCTACTTCGGCAACCCCTGCTACACGCAGATCCACCCGACCTGCATCCCGGTGCACGGCGACACGCAGTCGAAGCTCACGCTGATGTCCGAGTCGCTCCGCAACGACGGCCGCATCTGGGTCCCGAAGCGGGCCGAGGACTGCGCGAAGGATCCGCGGCAGATCGCCGAGGAGGACCGCGACTACTACCTGGAGCGGATCTACCCGTCCTTCGGCAACCTGGTCCCGCGCGACATCGCGTCGCGGCAGGCGAAGAACATGTGCGACGAGGGCCGCGGCGTCGGCCCGGCCGTCACGGAGCGCGACGAGCACGGTGTCGAGCGTCAGGTCCGCCGCGGCGTGTACCTCGATTTCTCGGACGCCATCAAGCGTCTCGGGCAGAAGGCCGTCGAAGCCAAGTACGGCAACCTCTTCGACATGTACCAGCAGATCACCGGTGAGAACCCGTACGAGGTGCCGATGCGCATCTACCCGGCGGTGCACTACACCATGGGTGGCCTGTGGGTGGACTACGACCTGCAGTCGTCGATCACCGGCCTGTACGTGACCGGCGAGGCCAACTTCTCCGATCACGGCGCGAACCGCCTCGGTGCCTCCGCGCTGATGCAGGGCCTGGCGGACGGCTACTTCGTCCTGCCGAACACCATCAACGACTACCTCGCGGACGCACCGTTCGACAAGGTCGGTCAGGACCACCCCGCGGTCGTCGAGGCCCGGGAGTCGGCACAGGCCCGCATCGACAAGCTGCTGAGCATCCGGGGCACCCGCTCGGTGGACTCGTTCCACAAGGAACTCGGCAACATCATGTGGGAGTACTGCGGCATGTACCGCACCGATGAGGGTCTGAAGAAGGCCATCCGCCTCATCCGTGCGCTCAAGCAGGAGTTCTGGTCCAACGTCCGGGTCACCGGCGTGAACGAGGACTTCAACCAGGCCCTGGAGCGGGCCGGCCGCGTCGCGGACTTCTTCGAGCTGGGCGAGCTCATGTGCATCGACGCCCTGCACCGTCGCGAGTCCTGTGGCGGTCACTTCCGGGGTGAGTCCCAGACCGAGGACGGCGAGGCGCTGCGTCACGACGACGAGTTCCTCTACGTGGGGGCCTGGGAGTGGGGCGGCGAGGGTGGCAAGCCCGTGCTGCACCGAGAGCCGCTGAACTACAAGGCAATCGAACTGAAGCAACGGAGTTACAAGTGAAGCTCAAGCTACGTATCTGGCGTCAGGCCGGCCCGGAGGTTGCCGGCCGGATGGTCGAGTACGACCTGGACGGCGTGTCCGAGGACATGTCCTTCCTGGAGATGCTTGACCTTCTCAACGAGAATCTCACCAACCGCAACGAGGAGCCGGTGGCGTTCGACCACGACTGCCGCGAGGGTATCTGCGGCATGTGTGGCGTGGTCATCAACGGTGTCGCCCATGGCGCGCCGGAGGGTGTGCGCACCACGACGTGCCAGCTCCACATGCGCTCCTTCGCCGACGGCGCGACCATCGACATCGAGCCGTGGCGTGCGGGTGCGTTCCCGGTGATCAAGGACCTCGCGGTGGATCGAACCTCGTTCGACCGGATCATCCAGGCGGGCGGCTTCATCTCCTCGAACACGGGCTCGGCGCCGGACGCGCACTCGACCCCCGCCCCCAAACGGGAGGCCGACGAAGCGTTCGACAACGCCACGTGCATCGGCTGCGGCGCCTGCGTCGCGGCGTGCCCGAACAGCTCCGCGATGCTGTTCACGGCGGCGAAGATCACGCACCTGGCGATGCTGCCGCAGGGCCAGCCCGAGCGCTACCGCCGCGTGAAGTCGATGGTGGCGCAGCACGACGAAGAGGGCTTCGGCAACTGCACCAACATCGGCGAGTGCGCGGCGGTGTGCCCCAAGGGCATCCCGCTCGAGTCGATCTCGAAGCTGAACCGCGATCTCATCGCGGCGATGTTCAAGGCCGACGGGAAGTGAGTTCGCTCCGGCAGTAGCCGGAGAGAACTCAGCTTGAGTACAGGACGAGCCGCCAGGCGAGTCCGCATCGACATCTGACGGGTGGGCTCTCGGGGACTGTCCCCGGGAGCCCACCCCGCATTTCATGCGCGGCCCGGTGTCTGCCATAATGACAAGTCGTTGCCCGCAACCGGGCAGCCCTGATCCACGCAGCTCCTGCCATGGGGGGAACGCCTGCGCCGGACCCAGGTAGGAACTACCCCGCGGTGACCTGTGGCACTGACGGAAGGCTGATCATGACCAACAAACTGATCCTCGAGATCGACAAGGCCGCTCTCCGCGACGACCTGCCCGACTTCCGCCCCGGCGACTCGGTCAAGGTGCACGTGAAGGTCGTCGAAGGCACCCGCTCGCGCGTCCAGGTGTTCGCCGGCGTCGTGATCTCCCGCACCGCCGGTGGCGTGCAGGAGGCCTTCACGGTCCGCAAGGTGAGCTTCGGCGTCGGCGTCGAGCGCACGTTCCCGCTGCACAGCCCGATCATCGAGAAGATCGAGGTCGAGCGCCGCGGTGACGTCCGTCGCGCCAAGCTGTACTACCTGCGCGGGCTGCGCGGTAAGGCCGCCAAGATCAAGGAGAAGCGCGACTGAGCGCACGCTCCGCGTCGTAGGACCGCCGGTGACATTCGTCACCGGCGGTCCGCTGCGTTCGGGGCAGGAGCGCGGGCGGTATGCTGGGGCAGCGTTGCCGCCCCGCCGAAGGACTGACATTCGTGGAACCGACCACCGATCGCCCCGATGACGTGCGGCCGCCTGAGCCCGGGCGTCCGAGTTTGGGGCGTCGGCTTCTCTCCTGGGTGACCGAGGGTGTGCTCATCCTCGTGGGCGCCGTCGTCATCGCCACCCTCCTGCGCAGCTTCGTCGGGCAGATGTTCGTGATTCCCTCGGGGTCGATGGAGAACACGCTGCAGGTCAACGACCGGGTGCTGGTGGCGAAGTTCGGCGGCTTCCAGCGTGGCGACGTTGTGGTGTTCGAGGATCCGGGCGACTGGTTGGGGGCGACGGAGCCGACGACCAATCCCGTCAAGATCGCCCTCGAGTTCGTCGGTGTGCTCCCCAACTCGGGGACCGAACACCTCATCAAGCGCGTGATCGGGATGCCAGGGGACCGGGTGCGCACCACCGACGACGGGCGGATCGAGGTCAACGGCGCCGTCCTCGACGAGACGCCGTATCTCTACAGCGAGAACGGCGTGCAGGTCGCCGCCGTCAGCGTTCCCTTCGAGATCATCGTGCCGGCCGACCGGATCTTCGTGATGGGCGACCATCGCAACGCGTCGGCGGACTCGCGGTGTCGCCTGGCTGACGTGTCGCGCAACCCCGGGGCGAGCGCCTTCGTGCCCGTCGACAACGTGGTGGGCGCTGCCGTGGCCATCGTGGCGCCGCTGGACCGGCTCGCGACGTTCTCGCTGCCGGAGACCTTCACGACGGTACCGGCGGCCACCGGCGAGCCGCCCGCCGAGCCCGAACTGATCCACGTGGAGCCCGGTTGCTGATGATCCGGCTGGGACGCGGGCCGTACGGCTATGAGCGCGCGCTGGTCCGGGCGGGGCTGGGGCCGGTGGCCGGCGCCGACGAGGCGGGCCGTGGGGCGTGCGCGGGGCCGCTGGTGGCCGCCGCGGTGATCCTCGACCCGGGGCGCCCCATCGAGGGGTTGGACGACTCCAAAGTGTTGAGCGCGGAGGCGCGCGAACGGCTGCACGGTCAGATCATGTCGCGGGCGGTCGCCGTGGCCGTCGCGGTCGTGGAGCCGAGCGAGTGCGACGCCCTCGGCATGCACCAGGCGGATCTGCAGGGGCTGCGCCGCGCGGTCGGCCGGCTGGATGTGGCCCCCAACTTCGTCCTCACCGACGGATTCGCCGTCGACGGGCTCGGGGTGCCGGGGCTGGCGATGTGGAAGGGCGACAAGGTGGCGGCCTGTGTCAGCGCCGCGTCGATCGTCGCGAAGGTCACCCGGGACCGCATCATGGTGGCGCACGACGCCACCTACCCGGAGTACGGCTTCGCCGTCCACAAGGGATACTGCACCTCCGTCCATCAGGCCGCGCTGGACCTGCACGGCCCGTCCGACATCCACCGCTGGTGCTTCGACAACGTGGTGCGAGCGGCTAGAGTGAGAAGACCATGAGCGCCGAAGACCTTGAACAGTATGAGAGCCGGCTCGAGCTCGACCTGTATCGCGAATACAAGGACGTGGTCGGCATCTTTACCTACGCGGTGGAGACCGAGCGGCGCTTCTACCTCTGCAACGCGGTGGATCTCAAGGTGCGCACCGAGGGCGGTGACGTCTACTACGAGGTGTCCATGGGCGATGCCTGGGTCTGGGACATGTACCGCCCCGCACGGTTCGTGAAGTCCGCCAAGGTCCTGACCTTCCGCGACGTGTCCATCGAGGAGATCGCCCACTCCGAGCTCCAGGTGCCCGAGAACAAGTGACACCCACCGTTTCCTGTGGATAACGGGAAACGGACGCCACGTCCGCCGATCACGGGTCCGGAGGTGGTCGACGATGGAAAGACCGACGCAGGCGCTGGGGCGCCGTGGTGAGGAACGGGCAGCCGAGTTTCTCGAGGAGCGCGGCTGGCGAGTGATCGCCAGGAACTGGCGCTGCCGCGAGGGCGAGATCGACATCGTGGCGGTGGAGCCCGATGGCCGGACGCTCGTCGTGGTCGAGGTCAAGAGCCGCTCGGGCACCGGCTACGGGGCTCCGCTGGAGACCATCACCTACGCCAAGGCGTGCCGGCTCCGGCGGCTGGGCACCCTGTTCGTGCGCGAGCGACGGCTGCGGCCCCCGCGGATCAGGGTGGACGCCGTCGGGGTGCTGTGGCCGCGGGACGGGGAGTGCGAACTGAGCTACGCCCGGGGGATCGACGAATGGTGAGGCCACGGGTCTGGTCGGTGGCGCTGTCGGGGATCGACGGCTTCCCGGTGGAGGTGGAGGCCGCCACCGGCGGCGGCCTGCCGAGGGTGCAGCTTGTGGGCCTGCCGGACGCGGCCCTCAGCGAGGCGAAGGCCCGGGTCCGGGCGGCCGTGCTGGCAACGGGGCTCGAGTGGCCGCCGGGCCTGGTGACGATCAACCTGTCGCCCGCGAGCCTCCCGAAGGGCGGCACTCACTACGACGTGGCGGTCGCCGTCGCGGCCCTCATCGCCCAGCGGGAGGTCGAACTGGTGTCCTCGGTTCGGACCGTGCTCATCGGGGAGCTGAGCCTGGACGGGCGCATCCGGAAGGTGCGCGGCGTCCTGCCGGCCATGCTGGCGGCCGCGAAAGCGGGATTCGAGCGCGCCATCGTTCCCGCCGGGCAGCAGGACGAGGCCGCCCTCGTTCCCGGGGTCACGGTGTGGGGCGCCGGTCGCCTCGCGGAGGTGATCGACCTGCTGACGGGGAAGCCGGTGACGAACCCCACAGAGGCGGCCGACGCCTCGTCCCCGCCCTTCGACGGGCCGGACGGTTTCGCCCCCGACCTGTCCGAGGTCATCGGCCACGAGGACGGGAAGTTCGCCCTGGAGGTGGCCGCCGCCGGCCGCCACCACCTGTTCCTGCACGGCGCGCCCGGCGTGGGCAAGACAATGCTGGCCGCCCGGCTGCCGTCGATCTTGCCGGATCTCGACGAGGAGGAGGCCGTGGAGGTCTCCGCGGTGCACTCGCTGGCCGGGCGGCAGCTCACCGGCCTGATCGTGCGGCCCCCGTACGCGGACCCGCACCACTCCGTCACGCCGGTGGCGCTGGTGGGCGGCGGCACCGGCGAGCTTCGGCCGGGGGCCATCTCGTTGGCTCACCGCGGGGTGCTGTTCCTGGACGAGTGCCCGGACTTCGGCACCAAGCTCGATGCCCTGCGCACGCCCCTGGAGAAGGGCACGATCACGGTGAGCCGCGCCCGGCACTCCGCCACGTTCCCCGCTCGGTTCCAGCTCGTCCTGGCCGCGAACCCGTGCCCCTGCGGCCGCCATGGACTGGCGGGCATGGACTGCACGTGCGACCCCCTGAAGGTTCGCCGCTACCAGGAGAGGTTGAGCGGACCCATCCTGGACCGCATCGACATCAAGCATCAGATGTCGTCGGTCAACCGGGTGCTCATGGAGGTGGGCTCGGTGGCCGCGGAACCGAGCTCCGCGGTGCTGCAGCGCGTCGTGGCGGCGCGGGACCGGCAGCGGCGGCGCCTTGCCGGCACCCCGTGGACCACCAACGGAGAAGTGGCCGGGTCGTACCTGCGTCAGCAGCTGCCACTGCCGTCGGACCTCGGGGTCCTCAACACGGCGCTGCAACGGGGCACCCTCAGCGCCCGCGGCGTCGACAAGGTCCTGAGGCTCGCCTGGACACTCGCGGATCTGTCGGGGCGGGACCGGGTCGGCGAGCGGGAGGTCAGGGCGGCACTGCAGCTCAGGCAGGGCGACATGCGGGGGGCAGCGTGAGCGCGGGGGAGCGCCGCGCCAGGATGGGGCTGTGCGGGCTGGGGGCCATGGGTTCGCCGGCGGTGGCCGAAGCCGTGGCCGCGGTCGGAGCTGAGGCGGTCTGGGAGGGGCTGCGCGCGGAGATGGAGTCGTCGGCCATGGGCCGTCGGGCGGCGGTGGTGGACCCGGACGTCATCGCGCGCGCGACGGCGGCATGCGAGAGCCGGTTCCTCATCCCGGGCGACTCCGAGTGGCCCGCGGAGGTGGACCTCCTCGCCGGGGTGTCGGTGGGGGGCCAGGCCGGCCCCCCGCTGGGCCTCTGGGTGCGGGGCACTGAGCTGTCCGCCTTGACCGGCGGCGTGGCGGTGGTGGGGGCGCGCGCCTGCACTACGTACGGGGAGCAGGTGGCGGCGACGCTGGCGGCCGACGTGGCCGCGGCGGGGCGTCCGGTCGTCTCGGGGCTGGCGTTCGGTATCGACGCCGCCGCCCACCGGGGAGCCCTCGGGTCACGCGGTCTGACGCTCGGCGTCGTGGCCAGCGGCCTCGATCAGCCCTACCCTTCTGCGAACGCGCGGCTGGCGGACGCGGTGATCGGGCAGGGCGCGCTGGTCTCGGAGATGCCGCCCGGATATCGGCCCACCCGATATGCGTTCCTGGCCCGGAACCGGCTCATCGCGGCCCTCTCTGCGGCGGTGGTCGTGGTGGAGGCCTCCAATCGGTCCGGCGCGAAGAACACGGCGTCGTGGGCCGCGGCCATGGGGCGCCAGGTGATGGCCGTGCCGGGGCCGGTGACGTCGTCGTTGACGGCCACGCCACACCGGCTGATCCGCGACGGCGAGGCCGTGCTGGTGACCTCGGCCGACGACATCCTCGGACTCCTGGCGGAGGTCGGCACCGTCCCCGAACCCTCCGGTCGCGGAGCGAACCGGCCGATCGACCTGCTCGAGGAGGGGCCGCGCGAGATCCGTGAGGCGGTCCGGCCGCGGGAGAACGTCACCATCGCCGAGTTGTCGGCACGAACGGGCCAGACCATGCTCGACGCCATGGCGAACGTGGGCTCGCTCGTTGAGCGGGGCTGGCTGGAGGAGGCGCTCGACGGCACGGTCAGCCTCCCCGGGCGGCGCCGTTAGGCGGCCGAGATCCGGGTCGGCTCGTCGTCCAGGCTGGTGGCCCGCGCGTCGGGCGCGGCGGACGGGATGACCCGGGCCATCCCCGACGCGCGGCGCAGCACGGTGAGGACCGGGCGCCCCAGCACCGCCAGCGCGAGGGTCGTGGTCAGGGCGCGCCCAGTGTCCCAGCCACCGGTCGACGTCAGCAGCGTGAACCAGCCGAACCGGGTGAGGTTGTCCAGGAGCGGGGCTCCTGGGACGTAGTCGAGGCTGCCTCCGGTGCCGGACACGAAGGGCCAGAACCACATGTTCATCATGGCCCCGTAGGCGTAGGCGGACAGCACGCCGGCGACGCAGAGCATGACGATCTCCGCGCGGCCGGACACCCGCCGCGGGAGCAGACCGGCGGCGAGCCCCACCCAGGCGGCGCACAGCATCTGGAACGGCAGCCAGGGACCGATGCCCGCGGTCAGGAACGCCGAGGCGAACATCGACGTGAAGCCGAACAGGTACCCGAATCCCGGCCCGTAGGCCCGGCCCGCCAGCACCAACAGGAAGAACACCGATTCGATGCCGGCGGTCCCCACGCCCAGCGCTGGTCGCAGCGCGGCGTTCATCGCCGACAGGACGCCCAACACCGCGAGGGTACGGGCGTCGATCCCGCCCTCACTGAGCTGGGCGAGCACCAGCATGAGGATGATGGGCAGCAGCGCGGCGAAGATGAAGGGGGCGTCGTCGGCGTGCTGCGGCGTGACGCCGATCGCGGGGATGACCAGCGGCCAGCCCAGGGCGACGAGTCCCAAGGCGCTGGAGAGCAGGATGACGGACCACGTGCGCCAGCCGAGCGAGACCCCGACCACGGGGGCGGGGATGAGGACCGCTGTGTCACCGCGCATCGAGGAACTCCTCCACAGTCAGCAGCGGGATGGGATTGGCGACCTTGGCCACCTGCGTGGCCAGCAGCGCCGACCCCGCCAAGACGTCGCGGGTGGGCCCGTCGGAGACCAGCTCCCCCTCGGCCATCACGACGACCCGGTGACACGTCTGCGCGACCATCTCGACGTCGTGGGTGGCGATGAGCACAGAGCGGCCCTCCGCGGCCATGTCGGCGATGATCTCGCTCAGCACCGCCTTGGCAGCGTAGTCCAGGCCGCGCGTGGGCTCGTCGAGCAGCACCACCCCGGGGTTGCCGACCAACTCCACAGCCAGGACCACGGCCAGCTTCTGCCCCTCCGAGAGGTCCCTCGGATGGGCCGCGAGCTCGATGCCCGGGACCAGGCGTTGCAGGAGCTCCGCCGTCGTCCCGTCCTCGACCCCCGCGGCGTCGTCCGCCGCGGCGCACTCGGCGGCGACGCTCGTGAGGTACAGCAGGTCGGTGGGGGTCTGGGGCACCAGGGACACGGCGGCGCCGTCGTGGACGGTGACGGTGCCGGAGCGGCGGGGGCCGGCCCCGTGCAGCGCCCACATCAGGCTCGACTTCCCACAGCCGTTGCGGCCCATGAGGGCGGTGACCTCGCCGCGGTGCAGGGTGAGGTCCACACCGTCGACGGCCACGTGATCGTCGTAGGCCACTGTGACGCGGTGGCCGGTCAGCGCCGGCGGCCCCGGAGGCGGCGCCGTCGGCAGGGCCGGGCGGCGCTCCATCCACGCGCGGCGCTGCTCCGACGCGGCCCGGCGCCCCTCGCGGATCGTGAGGGGCAGCGGCGACCAGCCCAGCTTCGACCCCAGCTCGACCAGCGGCGGGCGGACCCGGGCGCCGGCGAGCATGGTCCTGGTGTCGCCGTGCCGCACGTCGTCACCGACCAGCAGGACGCTGTCGGCGAACTCGATGACCCGCTCCATGCGGTGCTCCGCGATGACGACGGTGGTCCCGAGGTCCCGGACCAGGCGGCTCACGATGGCGAGGACCTCCTCCGCGGCGATCGGGTCCAACGCGGACGTGGGCTCGTCCAGGGCCAGGACGCGGGGCGAGGTGGCGAGCACGCTGGCGATCGCGACGCGCTGCTGCTGCCCACCGGACAGGGTGCGCAGGGGCCGCTCGCGGAGATCCGCGATGCCCAGCAGATCCAAGGTCTCCTCGACGCGCCGGCGCATCTCCGCGGGGGCGAAGCCGAGCTGCTCCATGGAGTACGCGATCTCGTCCTCGACGGTGTCCGTCACGAAGCCCGCCAGCGGGTCCTGTCCGACGTATCCGACCGTGGTGGCGAGCTCGCGGGGCGGCAGGAGGGTGGTGTCGCGGCCGTCGATGAGGATGCGCCCCGCCCTGACCCCGCCTGTGAAGCGGGGGACCAGATTGTTCAGGCACCCGAGGAGCGTCGACTTGCCGCTGCCGGTCGGGCCGACGACGAGGCACAGTTCGCCTTCGTCGATCGAGAAGGATACGTCGGACAGCCGGAGCGTGGCGTCGCCCGCGTAGCGGAAGGAGATCGCGTCGAAGCGGATCACGGTGCAGTCCTGGAGGGGGTCGGGGCCGGCGCCACGAGGGCGGGCAGGGCGGCCAGGGCGACCGCCACGAGCAGCAGCGGAGTGAGGGCGGGCCACACCAGCGGGACGGTCGTGGGGTCGAGCACGCGGGCGTCGCCCGCGGCGAGCCAGCCGACGATGCCCGCGGCCCCCGCGCCGCAGGCCAGCACGATGCTCTCGTCCGCGGTCCATCGGATCGGGCGGTACTGCGTCCGGTGGACCGTCGCGCCGGAGGCACGCAGGGCCAGCACAGCCGCCGCCAGCCCGGCGACCAGCAGCAGGGTCGAGACAATCGGGACGCCCAGGACGGCGACATCGTCGGACCGGGCCATGAAGCGGAAGGCCCAGGCCCCGATCAACCCCATGGCCAGCATCCCCAGCAGCAGCGATACCCGGGCGGAGCGGCCCTGGCCCGCGGCGCGCCCGAATCCGCGCACATCCATCGAGGCCGCCAACGCGAGCGAGCGCTCCAGCGCGTCGGTGAGGACAGGGACCACGATCGTCTCGACGGCCCGGAGGCGGTCGCGCCGGCGCCGCGAGGGCTGGCGTCGGCGGAGCTTGCGCGCCCGCAGCACACGTTGGAGCGACTCGCCGAGCTGGGGGAGGGCGCTGACGGCCACGATGATCACCGTGCCCAGCTCATAGAACGCGCCGGGCAGGCTGGCCAACAGCTTGCGCGGATTGGCCAGCGAGTTGGCGGCACCGACGCTGACGACGATCGCCGCCAGTTGCAGCCCGCCGTAGAGTCCGGTCAGGAGCGACTCCAAGGACACCGGCCCGAGGAGCCGGATCCCCTGGACCCAGTCCGGCAGCGGCACCTCGGGGAGGTCGAGCAGGACGGTCGGGCCGCCCGCACCGAACAGGACGCGGAAGGCGAGTCGCAGCACGACGATGAACAGGGCGAGCCACAGGTAGAGGGAGAAGGAGCGCCCCCACGGGGTGCTGCCCCTGCTCGTCATCGTCACCGTGATGACCACCCCGATGAGTGCGGCGAGCAGCAGCGGGTTGGTGGTCATCGATGCGGCGGTCGCGAGCGCCAACGCGTAGCCCCACCACGCGAAGGGGTGGAGCTGGCGCGCTGACGCTCGCGGTCTGGTCACTGGCCGCGGCGACGCCACCAGATGAGCCCGCCCAGCGCGGCGAGCAGGGCGACGGCCGCGACGCCCACGATCGTGCCCGTCGGGGTGCCGGTGTCGGCGTCCTCGGCGTCGTCCGCGGGGGCGGCGCTCGACGCGGGGGACGCGTCAGCGGACGGGGCTGCCGAGGTGCTGCCGGCAGCAGTCGCCTCGGGGGAGGCGGCGGGCTCCTGCTGGGCCAGCGGGTCGTGCGCGGGGGCCTCCTGCGGCTTGTTATAGTCCGGCAGCAGGCGCCAGCCGATGACCTGGCCGGCCTCCGGCTTCAGGTCCGCGGCGCCGACCTCGGAGAACGTCCACTCGCCCAGCTGGCCGTCCTCGACGGGCGCGGTCCAGAGGCTCCACCACTCGGGGTCCTCGCTCGTGACGCCGTCGATGGTGGTGTAGAACACGCCCTGGTCGGCCGCGAGACCGGTGCTGACCAGCGCCTCGGTGCCGGTGGCGAACTCGGTGGCGCAGGCGCCCGTGACGGTGTCGTCGTATTCGACGTGCACCCACACGTTGCCGGCCGTCACACAGTCGGCGGCGGTGCCCTCGGCCGCCGCGGGAAGCGCGACGGCGAGCAGGCTCACGGAGCCGACGACGCAGGACGCCAGCGCCGATCGGCGCAGGGTGATGGGGGACATGTGGACCTCTATCCGTTGGTCCGTCGGCCAAGGGTCTCCGCTGGTCGCGACGGAAGTGAACTACCTTTTCATCGGGCAGCGGTCCGACTCCCCTGGGCGGGATCACGGTTGCGCGACAGTTCCGGGATCTCACCGGATTCGACTGGCCGACGGCGTTACCTTACCCCACCACTAGGGTGTGGATATCTTCAACCCCGAAGGAGTGAAGCCCATGCCGCCCCAGGCCGTCGTCTTCGACATGGACGGGACCCTGACCGACACCGAGGCGACGTGGGACGTCGTGCGGCGCGGGCTGGCCGAGCAGGCCGGCCGTCCGTGGCCCGAGGGTGCCACTCAGGCGATGATGGGGATGAGCACGGGCGAGTGGAGCGCGTACCTCGTCGAGGTGGTCGGGCTCCCGGTGACCGCCCCGGAGGCGGCCCGGCTCACCGTCGAGGCGATGGCGGAGCACTACCGTCACGGCATCGATCTCCTCCCCGGCGCGGTGGCGGCCGTGCGCCGGATGGCGGAGCGCTACCCGGTGGCCATCGCCAGCTCGTCGCCGCGTCTGCTCATCGACACCGCGATCGACGTCATGGGCCTGGCGGACGTGCTGGCCGCCACGGTGTCGACGGAGGAGGTGGAGCGCGGTAAGCCGGCCCCGGACGGCTACCTGCGCGCGTGCGAGCTGCTCGGGGCCGACCCCCGCCAGTGCGTCGCCGTCGAGGACGCCCCCAACGGACTGCTGTCGGCGCTGGCCGCGGGCATGGCGGTCGTCGCGGTCCCGCCGCACTTCCACCCGCCGGCGGCGGACCTCCTGGCCCGCACGACCGTCATCGAGACCCTCGACGAACTCACGCACCAGCTCGTCGCCGGCCTCACCCCAGCTGCCAGCTGACCTGCCGTCCGAGGGTGCCGATCAACCGGCGGTGCGACCCGCCGGCCGCCGACTCCGCCAGCTGTGCCTCCATGGCGGCGATCCGTGCCGGGATGCCCAGCCGCTGCGCCGCCACCGCGTTGGTTGGCTCGTCGACGAACTTGCGCATGGCCGCCAGCGCCCGCCGCTGGTGCGCCAGCTCGGACTCGTGCAGCGCCGACACCCGAGCGCGGTACCACTCGGAGGCCAGGACCTCGTCCCGGTCGAACATGCGGCGGAAGGTCTCGTCGTGCAGCGTGAGTCCGTTCCACGTGCCCGTCGCCATGATCTCCAGCAACGCCCTGATCGGCGGCACGGCGAGCTCCGCGGTGCCGTCGTCCAGGTACGCCCTGGCGACGCGCTGGTGCGTGGTGACGATGGTGTCGACGGAGGCCACGTAGGCCTCAATGTCCTGCAGCTCCGGCTGCAGCATGTTCTCCGAGAACACCACGTGGGGGTGCATGAAGATGCGGCCGAAGTACTTGGTCTGGAACTTGGCCGTCATGCGGTAGCCGAGGCGGCTGGCCTCGACCAGCCGTCCCTCGTGCTCGATGTCGGGGACGGCCTCGAGTGAGCCTTCGGCGATGAGGGCGGCGGCGTCGCGCTCGCCGGGGCTCATGCGGGAGAACACCTCGGGCACCAGCAGCGATATGTCGTGATCGACCCGCACGTTGGGGCCGATGACGCCCGCGCTGGACAGCCATCCGTCGTAGCCCGTGAGCGCGAAGGACAGGAACGCCGCGTTGAGGTCGATGACCGACGGCAGCGCGTTGAAGGGCCCCTTCGTCATCGCGCCCTCGGAGCCGGCGCCCGTCGTCGACGGCGACTTGCCCGTCATGGACGAGATGAACTCCATGAACAGTTCCGGCAGCTCCATGTAGTGGAGCGGGGCGTACGCGCACAGCGGCGGCACACCGTCCTCGGCGGCGTTGTTGCGGCGGCCCGCGGCGACGATGTCGATGGGCAGGCGCAGCGGGGCCGACATCGGCAGCCCGCGGTGGATGCGCGACACCAGCTCGGCCAGGGCCGTCTCCTTGGGGCGGGCGATGTCCGGGCGCACCTGCAGGTAGCGCGGGTTCTTCGACCGGGCCCCGTTGATGAGACGGGGGTGGGCCGAGGAGACGAAGTACTCGTGGCTCGGCTTGTCGGCCTTCGCCACCTTGCGGACCAGCTTCTGGATCGGCTTGGAGAACCGGGAGAAGGCGATGGCGTCGTTGACCAACCCCTTCGCGTCGCGGGTCGTCAGCGGCTCGAAGTTGCTGAGGAACGCGCCGGAGGCGATGTCGTACTCGGCCTGCTTGTCGTAGCCGCGGTGGATGGCGTCGTCGGGGCGCTGGAACAGCAGCTGTTCGCAGTTGCTGACGAACTTGCGCGACAGCCCGTCGGACCGTCCGGCCTCGTCGGCCGGGACCACGATGCTGGCCGTGATGTCGTCCTCGGTCTGCACCTTGGCCGCGGGATGGTAGTCGTGCCGGAGCCCGAACAGCCGCCACGATCCGTCGGGGGCGAAGCCGACGCGCAGCATGTTGACGGTGATCTTGTCGCCGTCCAGGCGCAGGGCGTGGCCCGCACGGCCGTTGATCCGGCCCACCGAGAAGTGGGAGGCCCAATCCCCGCCCCACTCGGGGCGGTAGAAGCGCTTGACGACGAAGACGAGTTCCTTGATGTGGTGGGGGATGGCGTCGACCCACGCGTTGTACTCGTCGGTGTAGTCCGGGCTGGGGGTCAGCAGCTTGATGACGCTGCCGACGCTGCGGGTGTCGGACAGCAGCGGGCGATGGTCGCTCGCGGCCGGGTCGCGGAAGCGGGTGGAGAAGTCGTGGTCGACGATCGCCCCGACCATTGCCATGTCCTCGACGAAGTCCGCCACGTACGCGTTGCCGAAGACGAACGCGTCGGTGATGGACTTCGAGATCTCCGACTTGCCGCCCCCCGACACGGTGGCCGGCTTGTGGCACGACGTGGCGGCCGGCGCGGTGCCGAGCAGCGTCCACTGGTCGCCGTCGGCGGCGATGTGGGCGAGCTCCACCACATACCCGTCCGGGCTGACGTAGTAGGTGTCGGCGCGCAGCGCGATGGCGCGGGGTTCGCCGTCGGACTCCCACGTGATGGTGCTGTCCCGCAGCGAGTACGTGGCGCCCTCGGGGACGAGCACGATATGTGGCTGCTCCCGGTCGACGGCGTGCCCCTCGGCGCGCCGCACGAAGCGCTCGGGGTCGCGGGCGATGACCGCCTCCAGGGTGCGCTCCGGGTCGCTGCTGCCGCCGTGGGTCCAGGTCTGGCCCAGGTTGTAGCGCGGGAAGGTGATGGCGCCGCCGGCATGCTCCTCCTCGACCAGGCCGAGCAGGTTGGCCGCGTAGCTGATCTGGGCCTTGACCTCCTTCTTGCAGTAGCCGAAGTAGTTGTCGGCGATGACCGTGACGATGACGCCGCGCTCGTCGCGCGCGCATGCCTTGAAGGCCGTTCCGCCGTTGTAGCGCTCGGTCTCGTCTCGCCAGCACATGCCGTCGCGGCGCTGCCGTGGTGTGGCGTCGTCGTAGTGGGGGAGCCCCAGCTCCTTCTTCGTCAGGTGGATGAGATGGGGGGCCAGGACGACCATGCCCGTGTGGCCCGTCCAGTGCTCCGGGTCGAGCGAGGAGTCGTTCTCCGGCAGGTATGGGTCGCCGCCGTTGCCGAAGATGCCCTCGACGAAGTCGAGGTTGGCCATGAGGGCGGCCGGCGCGAAGAAGCGGGTCTCCATCCGGCGCTCGACGGTGAAGCCGGGCACTTCGGGGACGACGATCGGGCGCAGGAGCAGCGACACCCAGCACGTCGGGCGCTCGGGGGTCTCGGAGGTGTAGGGCAGGACCATCGCCTCAGCCGGCGGCTGGAACGCGTGCTCGAGGAGGCGGCCGAACACGTCGCGCGGGACGGCGATCTTGTCGTCCTGGATCGGCAGGCCCCCCTCGGCGACGTGGAAGACGCCCTTGGTGGTGCGCCGGTCGTTGGCCGGGTTGTGCAGGATGCCGTTGACGAGGCGGTAGCTGGTCAGCAGGTCGGAGGAGAAGGTGTCGCCGTCGACGGGGAGGGACATCTGGCGGGCGAGGCCGGGCTGGTCGAGCACCAGGGTCTGGCGCGGGAGGCAGGGGGTGGTGCCGGTGCCGTCGAGGTAGCTGTCGAGGAAGCCCTGGATGCGGCTGTCGACGGCGGGGAGCCGGTGCGCCAGGCGCCGGTTCAGCTCCCGCTGCCGCGCAAGGATCGGGCGCACCAGGTCCACGGCCCGGCCCGCCGCCCCCGCATCAGGCAGGGGCAGGCCGAGCAGGCCGAGGCGCAGGTTGATTGCTGCAGTGTCCGCGAAAGTCGCCATGCTCCACTATGGACAGGGGCCCCGGACCAGCGAACGGGGGGTGCCCCCGAGCGCTCTGGCAGCGCCCTTTAGGATGACGCCCGCGTGGTGAGCCCCGCGCGACGTCAGGCGGAGGCCGCCCGGTGCACGTCCTCGATGGCGTCGATCACCCGCTGGTTGAGGCCCTCCAGGTGCGCGAAGTCCTTCGGCGGCGCCCCCCGGAAGAGGGGACGCACGCAGGTGAGCACCTCGAACAGGTCGTCGCGGGTGAAGGTGGACCGGCGGGCCAGCAGCCGCAGGTCACCGCGCGAGTTGTGCAGATCGCGGAGCCTGCCCCGCCATCCGGGGTTGGACAGGGGAGCCTCATCGGATTCCATGGCCTCGATCAGGGCGGTGAGGGCTTCGATCAGGTCGCTGACCTGGGGTTGGACGGAGTCGGGGGAGAAGGGCGAGACCGTGACCTCACCGTCGTCGTCGCGCCCCAGCAGCCTGCTCAGCAGTCCCATGTGTGCCCCCTTCGTCGTCGATCAGCACACCCTAGCGCGGGGTCCCCGGGTGCGTCGGGCGGGGATCAGTCGAACCGGCTCTCGCTCTCGTCGTTCGGCAGTCGGCCGAGCGAGTCCGGCGGCAGCTCATCCGCGATGGGATGGTGGGCGTGTGCCCCCGAGCCGGGGTCCAGCACGGTGTGGCCGGGGACGGTGTCGGGTTCCAGTACGTCCTCGCTGGGATGAACCTCAGGGTCGTACGCGTCGTCGCTCATCGGGACTCCTCAGACGTCGGTGGGATCGACGTTACCGCCGTCGGCCCTCCGGTGGGTCCGTTTCGCTTGACGTCGCTGGGCCCGGTGGGACACTGGAGATGAGCGGGCGACGGAGCCCGGGGCGACCGGATCCTCGGCACGATCCTGTTCGTCGACACGATGGACCGCGAGGTCGCCGGCCTGCCCACGCCGCGGTATCTCTGGGACGTCAAGCAGGTGGTGCCGATCCTCAAAGTGGACAAGGGCCTCGCCGAGGAGCGCGACGGCAGCCAGCTGATGAAGCCCATCCCGGGCCTCGACGAGCTGCTCGCCAGGGCCAGGGACATGGGGGTCTTCGGGACGAAGATGCGCTCGCTCGTGTCCCTGCCGGGCGCGGCGGTGCGGGAGGTCGTGGAGCAGCAGTTCGACGTCGGCCGCCAGATCTTCGCGGCCGGGCTGGTGCCCATCCTGGAGCCAGAGGTCGACATCAAGAGCCCGGGCAAGGCGGAGGCCGAGCGGCAGGTTCATGACGCCCTGATCGAGGGGCTCGACCCGCTCCCAGACAGCGAGACCGTCATGCTGAAGCTGACCCTCCCCGACCAGGACGACCTGTACGCCGACCTTGTCGCGCACCCGCGCGTGCTGCGCGTGTTCGCGCTGTCGGGCGGCTACACCCGCGCCGAGGCGACGGCCAGGCTGGCCCGGCAGCACGGCGTGGCCGCGAGCTTCGCCCGCGCGCTGATGGAGGGGCTGCTGATCACCCAGAGCGACGCCGAGTTCGACGAGGCGCTGGACCGCTCGATCGCGGAGGTCTACGCGGCCTCCATCACCTGACCGTCAGCAGGCGTCGGTCAGGTGGACCCGGGACTCCCACGGTGCCAGCTGAACCTCGGGCCCGGATCCGCGCTCAGCGTCGGGGTGCGTGGTGAGCAGCAGGTCGCCGTCGAGGAGCGCGCCGTCGGGACCCAGATCCACGACGGCCTCCTCGTCGGAGAGGTTGGCCACCACGAGGAGCCTCGCCCCGTCGGCCGCACGCACGTAGGCGAACACCTGCTCGTCGTCGGGCAGCAGCAGGCGGTAGTCGCCGTGCACGATGACGTCGAGGCCGTGGCGGAGCTCGATGAGGCGCCGGTAATGGTGGAACACCGAACCGGGGTCGCGGCGGGCGGCCTCGGCGTTGATGGTGTCGTGGTTGGGGTTGACGGCCAGCCACGGGGTGCCCGTGGTGAAGCCGGCCTGCGGGGAGGCATCCCACTGGACGGGAGTGCGGGCGTTGTCGCGGGACTTGACGGCCAGCGACCGAACGACCATCTCCTCGGGGACGCCGCGCTCGAGAGCCTCGGCGGCCCAGTTGACGGACTCGATGTCGCGGTACTGCCCGACCTCGGTGAAGTGGGCGTTGGTCATGCCCACCTCCTCGCCCTGGTAGACGTACGGCGTGCCGCGCATCAGGTGCAGGACGGTGGCCAGTGACTTGGCCGACTCGACGCGGTGCCGGCCCTCGCTGCCCCACCGCGACACGATCCGCGGCTGGTCGTGGTTGTTCCAGTACAGGGAGTTCCAGCCGGCCTCCGCCAGGCCCTCCTGCCACGCGGACAGGTTGGCCTTGAGATCCGTCAGACGCAGCGGCGCCAGGTCCCACTTCGAGCCGCCGGGTGCGATGTCGAGGTTGACGTGCTCGAACGTGAAGACCATGTCGACCTCGCGGCGGGCCGGGTCGGTGTACAGACGCGCGTCCGTCACCGTCGCGCCGGGCGCCTCGGCGACGGTCAGGAGCCTCCGCCCGGCCAGAACCCGCTCGTGCATCTCGTGCAGGAACTCGTGGATGCGCGGTCCGTTGACCGTGTGGGGCGACGGGTCGCCGAGCGCGCTGCCGCCGGAGACCGGGACGTCGGGGAGGCTGCCATCGGCCGCCACGTCCTTCGAGATCATGTTGATGACGTCCATCCGGAAGCCGTCGACGCCACGCTCGATCCAGCGCTCCATCATGGCGTGCACCGCCGCGCGGACCTCCGGGTTCTCCCAGTTGAGGTCGGGTTGGGCGGGGGAGAAGAGGTGCAGGTAGTACTGCCCGGTGGCCTCGTCGAATGTCCAGGCGGGACCGGAGAACGACGCCTCCCAGTTCGACGGCTCCGCGCCCGGGGTGCCCGGCTCGTGGCCGGGGCGGGGGTCGCGCCACCAGTACCAGTCGCGTTTCGGGTTGTCGCGGCTGGAGCGGGACTCACGGAACCACGGATGCTCGTCGCTGGTGTGGTTGACCACGAGGTCCATGACCAGCTTCATCCCCCGCGCGTGGAGGCCCTCGATGAGTTCGTGCAGATCCGCCAGGGAGCCGAACATGGGGTCGACGTCCTCGTAGTCGCTGATGTCGTAGCCGTTGTCCGCCTGAGGCGAGGGACAGATGGGCGACAGCCACACCACGTCGACACCGAGTTCGCCCAGGTGGTCGAGGCGCTGGATGATGCCGCGCAGGTCGCCGATACCGTCGCCGTCGCTGTCCTGGAACGAGCGCGGGTAGATCTGGTAGACCACGGCGGATTTCCACCAGTCGGGGTCGCGGGGAGCGGTGCTCGGTCCGGGCATGGCACTTCCTTCCACTCGAAAGGAAAGTCTAGGCGGCAGTTCTGTCCCGTGTGCGGCGACTGCGAACCGAACGGGCTCAGGCGTTCGCGACGTGCCGGGAGGCGGCCGCGGTCGCGGCGGCGACGGCACGCAGCAGGGCGTCGTGGCGGTCGAGCCCATCGCGCACGGCGTTGCGGAACTCGAGCCCGACGGTCGCCCCGAACACGTCGCCCGCTCCGACGGGGCTGGTCTCATGTGCGACCGGCCGGGTGGGGACTCGCGTCGCGTCGCCGCGGAAGCAGACCGTGGCGCCCAGCTCGCCCTCCGTGACGATGAAGCCGGTCTCGTGAGCGCCGGGGGCCGCGGACCAGCGCGTGGCCTTGGCGATGGCGTCCTGCAGGTCCTCGTCGGAGAAGACCACGATGTCGAAACATGCCCAGGTCAGGGCCTCGGAGTCGGTGATGTCGCGTCGCTCGACGCGGCGGTAGGCCGTCCCGTTCGTCTGGCCGCTGACCCTCATCAGCCCCTGCGCGAGCAGGACCTTCACCGCGGTCGTCGCGGCGGCGGAGGCAATCGTCCGGATGTCGGCGACCCGGTCGAGGTCCGGAGTCAACGGGCAGAAGTACACCAGCTCCGCATCGGCGGGGATGTCCGCACCACTGAGGGCATAGGGCTCGCAGGTGGCCGGCCGCCAGTACTGCACCCGCGCGTGGGCGCTTCCGCTGTCGTGGGGGTGGATGGGTTCGACGATGTTGCGGTACGACAGGGACCGGGCGCATGTGGGGCCCCGGTCGAGCGAGAACTCGGTGATCAGAGGGAGCAGGTCTTCGCCGTAGGCGCCCGACACCACAGGGGTGATCCCGTACTCCAGCCGAAGGTGTCGGGCGATGAACAGCGCGGGCGATCCCCACGACGGGGCGAGGTCGCGCCCGTCCACCTCGTTGTCGTCGAGACAGAGGTCGCCGATGACCAGGACGGAGCGTTCGCTCACGTCCGCAGAAGCTCTCCCGATGGGATCGTCACCCGTCGAGGTCGAGTGTGTGTCCATCGGCCCTCCTGTCTCGCGCCCGGGGCCATTCTCGCACTCTGGGCCTCGCGGCGAGGGTAGCGACCCCCGGTCCGCGGCGTCCGACTGCCGTGATACCTGGATCGTGCCGCGTGGTCACCGGGCGAGCAGGGCCTCCAGGTGGCGTCGGACCGCGGGCCAGTCGCCGTCGGTGATCGAGTACTGGGCGGTGTCGGCCACCTCGCCCGTGCGGAGCACGCGATCCTGGCGGATGCGGCCCTCGTAGACCGCGCCCAGCCGCTCGATCGCGCGCCGCGACTGATGGTTGAACCAGGTCGCTCGCAATGCCACACGGCGGCAGCCCCAGTGATCGAACGCGTGGGCGAGCATCAGCGCCTTCGCCTCCGTGTTGGTGCCCGTGCGATGCGCGGAAGCCGCCTGCCACGTGTAGCCGATCTCGGTGGCGGGGACCGCGGGCAACGGGTTGCAGAAGGTGGTGACGCCGATCAGCCGGTCGTCTGCCAGGCGACGGATGGCGAACGGCAGCATCGCACTGCGGGCGGCCTGAGCGAGCTTGCCCGCGATGTCATCGGCCATCCGGTCAGGCGGGGGAGCCGACGTGTACCAGAGGCGGTCGATCGCGCCGTCCTGCACGGCGTCCGCCAGCCCGTCGGCGTGATGGACCACCAGAGGTTCGAGGCTGACGAGGCGGCCTGTGAGCGTCACCGGGGCCAGGAAGGTCATGGGACCACCTAAGCACCCTCGAGGGTCGCGGCCAGGGGTCAGGTCGGCCGCGTGTCGGCCGCGACGTTCACGTAGTGGGCCCAGCGCTCGTCGGCGTCCTGCTGCATGACGGCCAGCAGGCTCTCGCTCCGTTCCGGGTCGGTGCGGTGGAGATGGGCGAAACGGCGCTGGCCCAGGGCGAACTCGCGCACCGGCAGGGATGGAGTCTTCGAGTCGAGTGAGAAGGCAGCGTCCCGCTCGTCCGTGGCCGGACGGTAGCGGTAGAGCGGCCAGTGACCACTGGCGGCCGCCTTCTGGTGCTGCAGCGACTGGACCATCTCAATGCCGTGTTCGATGCAACCGGCGTACGCGATCACCAGGGAGACGCCGGGCCACTGCTGCGCCTCCCGCAGCGCGCGGACGGTCTGCATCTCGTTGCCGCCGAGCGCCACCTGGGCGACGTAGACGTCGCGGTAGGCCAGCGCCAGGCGGCCCAGATCCTTCTTGGCGCTCCCCTTGCCGGCCGACGCGAACTTCGCCGTGGCGGCCCGGGGCGTCGCCTTGGAAGCCTGGCCGCCGGTGTTGGAGTAGACCTCGGTGTCGAGGACCAGGATGTTGACGTTCTGGCCCGACGCCAGGACGTGGTCCAGGCCCCCGAAGCCGATATCGTGCGCCCATCCGTCCCCGCCGATGATCCAGACCGTGCGCGGAGCCAGTTCGTCGGCGAGGGTGAGGAGCCGCACCAGCTCTGAGCCGGCCGGCGGGGCCAGCTCGATGAGCCTCGCCTTGAGGCGGCGGATGTGCCGGCGCATGACCGTGAGGTCGTCGGCGGCCGCGGGTTCGTCGAGGATGCTGGCCGCGAGCTCGGCTCCGATGTCCGTGGCGTGGCGCGCCACCAGGTCGCGGGCCTGTCGATGCTGGTGGTCGGCCGCGATCCGGATGCCCAGGCCGAACTCGGCGTTGTCCTCGAACAGCGAGTTGGCCCACGCGGGCCCTCGACCGCAAGCGTCGGTGGACCACGGGGTGGTCGGCAGGTTCCCGCCGAAGATCGAGGAGCAGCCGGTGGCGTTGGCCAGGAGGAGGCGGTCGCCGGAGAGTTGGCTCAGCAGTTTGAGATACGGCGTCTCGCCGCACCCGGAGCAGGCTCCGGAGAACGTGAAGAGGGGTTCCAGCAGCTGCGACCCCTTGACGGTGTCGACCCTCAGGGCGCTGCGCGGTGGCTGGGGGAGGTCCTCGACCGCCGCGAAGTGCTCCTGGTCGGCGGCCAGCCGGTCTCCGATCGGTGCCATGAGCAGGGCCTTGTGGGCCGGGTCCACCTTGTCGGCGACGGGGCAGGCCTCCACGCACAGGCCACACGCGGTGCAGTCGAGGGGGGAGACCGCGAGCGTCAGCCGGTATCCCGGCAACTCCCGTGAGCTGAACTTCGTCGTCGGGAACTCAGCTGGGAGGGCCCCCTCGGAGGAGGGATCGAACACGGCCATGCGGATGGCCGCATGCGGACACACGATGGTGCACTTCCCGCAGCCCGTGCAGAGGTCCGCGTCCCAGACGGGGGCCTCGGCGGCCAGGCCGCACCTGCAGTTGCGCCCGCGCCGCCGAGAACGCCGGATCGGGGGCGACGGACAGGCCGGTCACGTCGTCGGAGATGCCGACGGTGACGTGCCGCCGCGGCGCAGGCAGCGCCAACTCGTCGAACAGCCCCTTCACCATCGCGGGGCTGAACTCCTTGCCGCCCAGGCCGTAGCGGCCGTCGGAGACCCGGATGTCGGCCCGTCCCTCCTCCGCCAGCGCGGCCAGGACGTCGGTGTAGAGCGGCTCGCCGACGGAACCCGGTTCCTTCGTGCGGTCGAGGACCATGAGCCGCCGGACGGTCGGAGGCAGCGCCTCGGCCAGCTGGCCGGCGGGGAAGGGCCGGTACAGCCGGATCGTGCAGAGACCCACCTTCCGGCCGCGGCCCACCAACTCCTCGACGGTCTCCGCCACCGCGCCGGCGCCGGAGCCCATGAGCACGATGATCTCCTCGGCGTCCGGTGCCCCGACGTAGTCGACGAGCCGGTAGCGCCGCCCGGTGCGCGCGGCGAAGTCGTCGAAGAGGTCCTGGACGGTGTGGGGCACGGCGTCGTGGAAGCGGTTGGCGGCCTCGCGGGCCTGGAAGAACACGTCGGGGTTCTGCGCTGTGCCGCGGAGCGTCGGGGCGTCCGGGCTCAGGCCGCGACCGCGGTGATCCGACACTGCCGCCTCGTCCACCAGGCTGCGCAGGTCCTCGTCACCCAGAACCTGGATGCGCTCGATCTGGTGGGAGGTGCGGAAGCCGTCGAAGAAGTGCAGGAAGGGCACCCGGGAGGTCAGGGTCGCGGCGTGGGCGATGGCCGCGAAGTCGTGGGCCTCCTGGACCGACGACGCGCACAACATGGCCCAGCCGGTGCCGCGCGCGGCCATGACGTCGCTGTGGTCCCCGAAGATCGACAGCGCGTGGGTGGCGAGCGTCCGTGCCGCGACGTGGATGACGGCCGGTGTCAGCTCGCCGGCGATCTTGTACATGTTGGGAAGCATGAGGAGGAGACCCTGGCTGGCGGTGAACGTGGTCGCCAGCGTCCCCTTCATCACCGCGCCGTGCAGCGCCCCGGCCGCGCCCGCCTCCGACTGCATCTGGACCACTTCCGGGACCGCGCCCCACAGGTTGGTGCGGCCGCGGGCGGACCAGGCGTCGGCCAGCTCACCCATCGTGGATGCCGGCGTGATCGGGTAGATCGCGACGACGTCGGACAGCCTGTGGGCGACGCGGGCCGCCGCCTCGTTGCCGTCGACGCAGGCGCTGCTGGGGCCACGGGTCATGAGTCCTCCGGGGGTGTGGGGTTGGGTGAGATCGTCTCAGGTGCCCTGGCGGGCCTGGACGGCGCCCCCTACATGCGGTGGGCCATCGGCAGCAGGAAGAGGTAGATGTTCAGCGCCCCCAGAAAGGCGATCAGGACGGCCATCGGTACGAAGGTGCCTGTGCGTCGCGTGATCGACTGGTATCGGCGATGCGTGATCCGGCGGGCGGTGTAGAGGGACCCGGCGATGCCGAGCGCCAGGAGGGCGAACTGCAGGATCCGGATGGTGGTGTCGCCGGCCAGCGCCGGGGAACCGTCGCCATAGGTGATGCCGACGAGCGCCGCGACGGTGGTGAGGACTGACCCGCCTTCGGCGAGGAGGTGGAACAGGTTGTGGGCGATGTGACCCGCCACGTCCAGCGGAATGAGCGCGTGGCCGAAGCGTGCGAAATTCTTCATGGTGCTCTCCAGGTTGCGGCCGGCCGCGAGGCGTGAGGACAAGGCCAGGAGGCCTACCGGGAGGCTGACCGCCGCAGCGAAGGCCACGGTGAAGATGAGTGCGTAGTTCGTGATGCCGGTCGTGGCCTCGAGCCATGCGAGCGCGGAGTCCCACACCTCAAGCATCGTGACGTTCTGGACGATGACGATGCCCATGATTGTCATGGCGAGGAACGACTCCTCCGTCGACGGCTTGGTGATGAACCACAGCTCGCTCGTGGGCTTCCGGAGACGAACCTGGATCGCGTCGTTGGCGCTCGTTGGGTTGTCTGTTGGGGTCGGGGCCTACGCCGCGGCCAAGTTTCAGTGGCGGTGCCCGGCGCCTGGGCGGCCGTGCATGAGCAGCATCATGCCTGCGCAGAGGAGGCCGCCGATCAGCGCGCCTGCGCCGCCTCCGCTGAACAGGGACCACAGGCCGAACCCGATCAACGGGAGGCACATCAGGAGCATGTGCCACATGTGGCCACCATGGCTTTGGTGCTGCTGGGCGGGTCCGGTGGCCGCGGGTGGGGCGTCGGGGCCGGTGTCGGTGGGGCGGTGGTGGCTGTGGAGGCTCATGAGCCGGGTTCCTCTCGTTCGGGTGCTGCTTCCACTGTGCGGGGTCCGGATTCAGATCCGATCCGCGGCCGGTCAACCTCTGATCAAGAACGGTTCAGCTGCGGACGAGGCGGGCGATGGCTGTGGAGGCCTCGGCGACCTTGGCGTCGCGGTAGGCGGGGTCTGGGGAGTGGATGGCCTGGGTGAGGCAGTGCTGGAGGTGGCTGTCGACCAGGTCCAGGGCGACTGAGCGCAGCGAGCCGGTGACTGCTGAGGTCTGCGTGAGGATCTCGATGCAGTTGGCGTCCTGGTAGACCATGCGGGCGATGCCGCGGATATGGCCTTCGATCACGGCGAGTTGGCCGATGAGTTTCTGACGCTGTGGGTTGCCGGTCATGTGTCCTGGACCTGGTCTGGTTCGGCGGCTAGTGGTGATGCGGTGCGGGGGTGTGAGCCTCGTGTTGGTGCTCGGCCGCGATCTGGGGGTGTCCGTAGCGGGCGGGGTCCGCGTCGAAGGCTTCGGCGCAGTGGGTGGAGCAGAAGTAGATCGTGGTCTCGCCGAGGGTGCGGGTGGCGGCCGCGGTGGCGGGCTTGACCTTCATTCCGCAGACGGGATCGATGTGGGTGGTGGCGGTGGTCTTCTTGCCGAACATGGGGGTGTCCTTTCCGGTGGCGTGGTGCTGGGTGGTGGGGGTCTCGCCGCCGATTTCGACGACGGGGGTGACGGGGGAGCCGGTGGTGGGGGACTCGTGGATGGGGTGTGGTGCCCAGCGGCGGAGCCGGTTGGCGTTGGTGACCACCGACAGTGAGGACAGGGCCATGGCTGCGGCGGCGACCATGGGGCTGAGCAGGATCCCGAAGACGGGGTAGAGCAAACCTGCGGCGATGGGGATGCCGAGGGTGTTGTACAGGAACGCGAACACCAGGTTCTGTTTGATGTTGCGCATAGTGGCCCGCGACAGGTCAACGGCGGTGACCACCCCTGACAGGGCGCCGGAGATCAGGGTGATGTCGGAGGATTCGATGGCCACGTCGGTGCCGGTGCCGATCGCGGAGCCGACGTCTGCCTGCGCGAGGGCGGGGGCGTCGTTGATGCCGTCGCCGACCATTCCGACGATCTTGCCTTCGTCCTGGAGGCGTCGGACCTCGGCGGCCTTGTGGGCGGGCATCACTTCGGCGACCACGCGACGGATCCCGACCTGGGAGGCGATCGCGGCGGCGGTTGCCCGGTTGTCGCCAGTCATCATGATGACCTCGATGCCGCGTGCCTGGAGGGCCGCGACCGCGGCCGGGGAGCCGTCCTTGATGGTGTCGGCGACCGCCACGATTCCCGCGGGGAGCCCGTCGACGGCCACCAGCATCGGCGTCTTGCCCCCTGCTGCGAGCGCGTCATGCAGCGGCCGCAGCGTGTCGGTACTGATGCCATTTTCGTCGAGAAGTCGCCGGTTGCCGACCAGGACGTCGTGGCCGTCGACGTGGCCGCGGACGCCTTGCCCGGTGACCGAGTCGAAGTCGGTGACCTCGCCCAGGGTGAGACCGCGGTCGGTGGCGCCGGTCACGATCGCCGCCGCCAGGGGGTGCTCGGAGCTGTTCTCGATAGCGGCGACCCAGCCGAGAAGCTGGTTCTCATCGAACGCTGCCACGGTGGCGACGTCGGTGAGGGTCGGCACACCCTTGGTGATGGTGCCGGTCTTGTCGAGGATGATCGCGTCAAGCTTGTGCGCGGTTTCCAGCGCTTCAGCGGAGCGGATCAGGATGCCGTGTTCGGCTCCCTTGCCGGTGCCCACGGTGATCGACATCGGGGTCGCGAGCCCCAAAGCGCAGGGGCAGGCGATGATCAGGACCGAGACGGCGGCGACGAGCGCAAACACGAACACCGGCGGGGGACCCACCAGCAGCCAGATCGCCAGCGTCCACACCGCGATGATGATCACGACCGGGACGAAGTAGCTCGAGACCTTGTCAACCAGGCGTTGGATGGGGGCCTTCGAGCCCTGGGCCTCACGGACCAGTTTGATGATCTGGGCGAGCAAGGTGTCGGAGCCGACCTTGGTGGCGACATAGCGCAGCGCTCCGGTGGCGTTGATGGTGGCGCCGATGATGGTGTCGCCGACGGTCTTGGCCGCCGGGATCGATTCCCCGGTCACCATCGACTCGTCGACCGCGGAGGATCCGTGGATCACTTCACCGTCGACGGGCATCTTCTCCCCGGGGCGGATCACGATCACATCCCCGACCACGACGTCCTCGACCGGGATCTCCAGTTCCACATCTTCGCGTAGGACGCGGGCGGTGCGGGGCTGCAGGCCGATCAGTTTGCGGATCGCCTCACCGGTGCCGGCCTTGGCTTTGGTTTCCAGGAGCCGGCCGAGCAGGATCAACGTGATGATCACACCGACGGCTTCGAAGTACACCTGCCGCAACTCCTCAGGCAGGAGGCCGGGGGCGAAGGTGACCACCAGGCTGTAGCCGAACGCCGCGACGGTGCCGAGCGTGATCAGCGAGTTCATGTCTGCGGTGCGGTGCGACAGGGCACGCCACCCCACGCGGTGGATTGGCCAGCCCGACCACAGCATCACCGGCGCGATCAGCGCCAGCTGCAACCAGGGACTCATCAAGATCTCAGGCACCCAGGTGGCGCCGAACAGCTCGACGGCCATCACCGCGATCAGCACCGGGGCGGTGAGGATAGCGCCGATGATCACCCGCCGGGTCAGGTCCCGGATCTCCGCAGCCCGCTCTGCCTCATCATCGGCGCCGTCGGTCGCAAGACCGGCCACTGCCGGGGAGGCGGCCACCTGCGCGTGGTGATGATCCGATGCTGTGGTGGGGGTGGGTGCGGTGTGGGGGTCGCCGGTGACGCGGATCAGACCGGAGACCATGTTCATGCCGCATGCGAAGCGGAACTCGCCGGCCTCAGTCGGGGTGAACTCGACGGCCGTGGTCCGGTACGCGGGAAGGCTCGCGTTGACCTTGAAGTCCGGCATCACCACCCGCGAGGTGCACTCGCCACCCTCTCGGCGGTCGAACATGATCCGCACCGGCATCCCGGGACGCACCCCGTCGATCACCCCCGGGTTGTAGCCGCCGTCGACAGTCACCTCCACCACCTGAACACCATCTTCGATGCGGACCTTCCCTGCCCGTTTCGGGCCGAAGAAGAACCACAGCAGCAACCCGGTCAGGACCACCGCCCCACCTATGACCAGCCAGAGCATCACAATCTCCACTTCCACTCGACTCCCACCCAGTACCCTGGGGGGGTATGTATCCAGGGTAGGCCCGCGCAGGTCCGGAAACGACCCCGATGGGGTCAGGCTTCGGTCAAGATTTCCCGGCCGTCGTCCACAGGGGCTGTGGTGAGGGCATGTCGGAGCCGGCTGGGTCGGGGCCGGCGCCGGCGTCGGGTCAGTTCGAACCCGGAGCGGTCGAGGGTGGCTTGGACCTGGGCGCTGGTCACGGCGCCGGCCGGTGCCAGCGTCAACAGCGACTCCCCGTGCGGCTCCAAATCCATCCCGACGGTATGCACCCCGGGCAAGGCCCGGACCGCCTCCACAGCGCTGATCATGCAGCGCCAGCAGCTGAGCCCGCGCACCCCGTAGGTGGCCTGTGTCATCGTCGTCACGTCGAATCACCCTCTCTTCCTGGTCGGTTTCGCGTGTTCATGTTCGATGGTGCCCCCCGCGGTGTCGGGAACCGGTCTGGGTGGGGTCAAGATCCCGACAAGACCCGGCCACGTGGGCGGATTGAATCGGCCTGGGTTTCGTTCCTATCGGTTTCCCTGTCCGGCGGTCGCCGGGAGGCCTGATTCGAGGTCAGCGTAGTACGCGTCCTCGATCTCGATCGGGGTGCGCATGCCGAGTTCGCCGTGCAG
>NZ_CAXWGV010000055.1:0-134600 GCF_964266725.1 Tessaracoccus sp. O5.2
CTTCCGGAGGAACTCCTCCCGCTTCGGGACCCGGCGACGCTGGCCGTACTCGACTTCTGAAAGACTCGGCTGCAACTCATCCACAACCAGCATTCTACCTAGCCAACACGTCATTGACCCGGCTCAACACCCACTGATCAACCATCCACCCCGACAGACCAGGCCGGCCCATCAAATCCCAGGCTCGCCGATTAATCAGCGTTTCCCTAACCCTGTACGCGGCGGCCTGCCTCGACGACCGCCGCGACGACAGCGTCACGTTGCAGGAACTCTCCGACGACGTCCACCTCAGCACCGCCGCACTCGGCCGACGCCTCTACGACCCGAACCTGCGCTCGCACAGGCAGCAACTGGTCCGGGCTGTCGACCGGCTGGTCGCGCACGGTGTCCTCGAGCGCCGCACGGACGAGCGGCTCCTGGAGGAGTGGGAGCGGGGCAACGAGGGCATCGGCGCCGGCCTCATCCTGCACCGCGACGCCCTCGCCCTGCTCATCAGCACCGACGACCTCGACCTTGCGCTCGCCGGACGGGCCGAGGCGCCCGATGACACGCGCGGCGTTCGGCTCCTCCGGCAGCTCATCGAATCTCAGGGCATCCTCGTGGCCGAACTGCCGCCGGACGAACAGCAGTATCTGGTGGGGCAGCGCTCCCGGCTGGCCTCGCTGGCCGAGGAGATGACCGGCGGAACCGTGGAGATGCGCGCCGACCTCATCCTGCTCGTCCTGCCCGCAGACCGCGCACTCCCGGCATCGGTGCAGCTCGATTTCCCGGCCGCCACCGCGAAGGACTGGGTGGCGCTGCGGCTGCTCGACGACGTCGCCCGGTCCGCCACCGACGGCACCCGCACCTGCCCCCGCGACCGAGTAACCGCCCTCGCCCGGGAGTTGCACGCGACGCACGGCAGGAACCTGACCCGGGCGATGCAGGACGCACCCGACCAGGTGCTGGTCGCCGCCGAAGGACGGCTGCGGGACCTCGGGCTGCTGCGTGTCCTCCCCGACGGCTCCTGGCAGCTCACGCCCCTGGCCGCACGCTTCCGCGGCGCCGATCTCGACCTGCCCTCGGCCACCGCCCCGTCGCTCTTCCCGGAGGACCCATGAGTACCGACGACGATCTCCGAGCCTGGCGTGACGCCGCCGCCGCGGGGGGGTTGCCCCACCCGCACCGGGAGCGCTGGCAGCCGCTGCGCGCGGGCGTGGTGAACCTGTGGGAGTTCGAGGCGGCCGAGTATTGGTACGCGGGCGGCTGGGCGCAACTGATGGGGCGCAACGAGACGGGCAAGTCGTCGCTGATGGCGCTGACCACCCTCATCCCCTGGCTCGCCGACACGTCCAGCGACAAGATCGACACCCTGGGCCGTTCCGGGAAGCAATTCTCGTACTACGTCAAGCCCACCGGCGCCGACGGCGACCGACGCGATGCGAGTGCCTCGTTCTTCCACGGCTGGCTGTGGGTGGAGTACGGCCGGGTCGTCGACGGCACGGAGGACTTCTTCACGACCCTTCTCTACGCCTCGGCGCGCAGCGCCACCGGGCGGGTCGCCCTCGAGTGGTGCACGGCGCGCGGCGGCCGGGTGCGCGAGGACCTCAGACTGACCCAGGGTCGCGAGGTCCAGCCGCCCAAGGCCATCACGGACCCCCGCTTCACGCCACATCCCTCGGCGCTGGCGTACAAGGGGGAGGTGGCGGACCGGCTGCTTGGCAGCAGTATCGACAAGCTCGAGATCATCGGCAAGATCCTCAAGGTCACCCGCACGCCCAAGCTCGGCGCACACCTCGATGTGCGTTTCGTCACCGACCACCTCCGCTCGTCGCTGCCGGAAGTCCGCCGCGGCGAGCTCCAGCAGCTCGCACAGGGTTGGGACCAGCTCGACCAGATCCGCAACGACCTGCAGCGCACGCAGGAGGCTGCGGACACCGTCGCCCGGTTCGCCGGCAGGGAATGGAGGGCCTGGCTGGAGGCGCGCCTAAGGCTGGTCGCCGACCACGCGGCAGACCGTCGCACGCGGTTCGACAACGTGCGTCGCACCGAGGAAGCCGCCCGTCAGGCCCTCCAGTCGTCGGAGGGTGCCGTCGCCGCCCTCGAGCATCGCGAGCAGGAGGCCAGACGCACCGAGGAGGCGGCGGCAGCCGCGGCGGAAGAGCTGCGCCAGTCGGCGGCCTATGGTGAGGCGCAGGGCCGGCTCGAGGCGGCCAGGCGCGCCGAGGACCTGCTCGCGGAGGCGCGCAAGCGGCATCGCGATGTGGAGCGCACCCTCGCCCAGGCGGGGCAGCGTGCGGCGGAGGCAGCCGCTGAGGACGAGGCCCGGCGAGGCGAGGCGGATGAGGCCCACGACGGGGCCCGGCGTGCGGGCGATGCACTGCGGGCGGCGGCCACCGACGCCGGGCTGGCCGCACCGGGTGAGATGGATGCCGACCGGCTGCGGCAGCAGGCCCGCGAACGCCGCCGAGATCTCGACCGGGCGGCGCAGCTGCTGCGCGCCGCCGACGACGCCAACGCCACAGCAACCCGTCTGGAAGAGACCGCCGCCACGCTTCAGTCCGCGGCAGACGGTTTCGAGGCCTCCGCCGACGACACTTGGCGACAGGCCGAGGACGAGCATGCGGCTGTGATCGAGGCGCTGTCAGCGTGGGTGGCCGACCTGGAGCCCCAGCCCGACACTGCGGCTTGGCGTGCGGCGCTGCCGACCTCGGCCACCGACGTTTCAGGACCCTCGATCACCGAGCTCATTCGCGCCGACTGGTACGAACCCCGCCGCCTGATCCTGCACGAACAGCGTCGCGCGGCGGAGGATGGGGCCACCCGTGCCCGCGTGGCCGCCGCTGAGCTCGGCGCAGAGATCGCCGCACTGGAAACCGCCGGGGCACTGCCGGTGCCGGAGCCGTCGCTGTGGCGGAGGCGCTCCCGAGCAGGTGCCCCTGGTGCGCCCTTCTGGCGGCTGGTCAACCCCTCCGGCCTCGACGGAGCCGATCTCGCCAGACTGGAGGCCGCCCTCTCGGCGGCCGGGCTGCTCGATGCCTGGGTGGACACCGCGGGCCCTTCGGGCGTCGACACGTTCGTCCAGGACCCCGATCACACCGGTGACGGGCTGAGGCTGAGCTCAGTGCTCCGCGTCGCCGACGACGCGGGGGAGCTGTCGGCGGCCACGCAGCGTGTCCTCGACGGTGTGGCTCTCTGTGGCGCCGGCGAGCCGCTGCCGACGGCGGGACTGGCGGTCGCCGTCGACGGCCGGTGGCGTAGCTCCGGACTGACCGGCATCACGGAACCCATCGGTGACGGCGCGCACTGGCTGGGGGAGGCCGCGCGGGAGTGGCAGCGGCAGCGACGCCTGGCCGAGCTGCGCGACGAACGGTCGAAGCGTGAGGCCGAGGCGGGCCGGTTCCGTACGGCGGCGGACGAAGCCGCGGCAGGCGTCAGGGCGCTGACCGAGGCCTTCCGCCGGGCCCCTGGGGACCGGGAATTGCGTCGGACTCTGGATCTCGCCGCCGAACGCCAGCGCATTGCCGAGAGCGCCCGGGCGGAGGCCGAGATTTCTCTCGAGAAGGCTCGGGCGGCCAGGTCGCAGGCGGACTCCCGGCACGCCGACTTTCTCCGGTTCGTCGGTGACGCGAGGCTGCCCGCAGGCAGTGGAGGCCTGGACGAGGTCCGCGAGGCGCTGCACATCGTCGAGCTCGCGCTTGACCGCCTCCGCACCGCCCAGGATCGGCATCGGAGCGCCCAGCGGATCGCTGATCAGGCACGACAACGCCGAGCCGCTGCCGAGGCGGAGCAGGCCGAGGCCCGGGTGGCAAGCGGGGAGTCCCAGCGGGCGCTCGGCTCGGCTCAGCGAACCGCGGAGGAACTCCAGGCATCCATCGGTGCCGACGACGCCCGGCTCCTCGACCGCTTGGACGGACTGCGCCGCGAGGCGGCGGAGGCTGCCCGGGACCGCGAGAGGCTGGGCGCGGAGCGTGTCAAGCAGTCCGTGACGCTGGGGCAGGCGCGGGAGCGGCTGGAGAACCTTCTGGCCCAGCGGGAGCTTGCCATCCGGGAACGCGACGCCGCCTTCGCCGCGTTCCGTTCACTGGTCGACCGTGGCGTGACGGCCGAGCTAGCCCTGGAGATCCCGGAGGAGGACTCGTCGTCGATCGAGCATGTGCGCGCGCAGGTGGCCGCGGTCCGCCGCGCCGTGACGCCGCGGCGCTGGGAGGACGGACAGGACCGGGCCGACGCGAACGAGCAGCAACTACAGCACCTGCGTTCCGCGCTCGAGGGGCGCGCCAGGGAAGTCAACACGGACCTGGAGCAGGGTGGCCGAGCGCTCAAGCTCGAACCGGTTGACGACCTTATTCGCATCGACGTCACCGTCAACTCCAACGGCGAACTGAAGCCGCTGCGTGAAGCCGTGGGGTACCTGGCGGCGACCGTGGCGACGCTGCATGCCGCCTACGACGCGCGCGTCCAGGAGACGCTCGACGAGCTGCTCGGCTCGACGTTCGTCGAACACCTGCAGGAGCGGATCGGGACCGCCACCACGTTGGTGCGGAACATCAACAAGGTTCTGGGAGAGCACTCCACCACCACGAGCGGCACGGCCATGCGGATCCGGCTCACGCCCGGTCAGCACCGGGCTGTGCTCGACGCGGTCACCGGCTCCGCGATGCTCGACCCCGAGGTGCAGGCGCAGGTGCGCGGGTTCCTGCGCGACCGGGTGGACGAGGCCAAACGCCAGGCCGTGGACGAGGGTCAGGCGGACTGGCACGATGCGCTGGCCAGGCAGCTCGACTACCGCGATTGGTACGACATCGCCCTGGAGCGCCGCATCGGCGTCGGCGGGTCATGGAGCCCGCTGACGGCGCGGAGCTTCGCAGAGATGTCCGGCGGGGCGCGCGCCGTCATGCTGATGCTGCCGCTGGTCGCCACGCTCGCGGCCCTGTACCAGGACATGCCTGGTGCTCCGCGCCCCATCTGGCTCGACGAAGCGTTCGACGGCTTGGACACTGCCAATCGATCCATGGTGATGAACCTGCTGCGCGAGTTCGACCTCGACGTCCTGCTGGCAGGTCCCGGCCGGCTCGTCAACGTCCACGCCGTTCCGGCGGCCGCGATCTACCAGGTGGTCCGAGCCCCGGCGCCGTTGCCCGGCGCTGACCTGACCCTGGAGTTGTGGGCCGGCGGATCGCTCGAGGCCATCGAGCTGCCGCTCACCTGGCTCGACGTCGGCCAGCCGCAGGCCGACTCCGGTCAGGAGTCGCTGTTGTGAGCGTGCCCATGTTCGTCCTCTCCTGGGCCGAGGAACCCGGGCCGGCGCGGGTGCTGACGGCCGCACGGGCGCGCGCCGAGGCCGGGCGTCTCGGCCCTCGGGCCACGCTGGACGTGGAGCTGACCGGAGACGAGCGCCGGCAAGTGGCTCGGCTGCTCGGCCCCGTGTGGGCGGCGTCGGGGGAGTCGGTCAAGGTGGCGCGGATACGCGAGGCACTGGCGACTCACAACACGACACTCGAGGCCCTGCTGGTGGAGGTCGGTGGTCCGTTGCATGACCTGCGCGCGACCCGACGCGCGGCGGCGGAGGCAAAGCGTGGGGATCGGGAGGCAGGGGTCGCGGTGCTCGTCGGCTTGGGTGGCGACGTCGAGCGGGCCGTGCTGGAACGATGTCTTGTCGGGGCGCAATCGTGGGAGGCTCGTGCGACGCAGATCGCGCTGGTCGTGAGCCTGCTGGATGGGCGTGTGGAGTCCGGCGAGGCCCCGATCCGCCTGGCGGTGCTGGCAGCCCAGCTGTTCCGGAACGCGCACGCGCTGGACCGCGCGGAGGCGCTCGGCCGGGCGGTCGCGCGGTTCCTCGCGGGGCGCGGGGCCGCCGCGGGGGGCTGGGTCGATCCAGTCGGCGACGCCGCCGCCTGGCACCGCGCCTGGGAGGCGGGCGGCGTGGTCTGCGACGGCGTCTCCGCGCAGGTGCTGGTTCTCAACCTGCCGCTGACAGGTGACGGCGCCGCCACCGCGCTGAGCGAAGTCGCCGGCGAGCCGGTCTGGTTGACGCTGCGGAGCCTGCTGCGCCCGTTCGCCCTGGCCGACGGCGTGCCGGAGGTCTTCGTGTGCGAGAACCCCGCGATCGTGGAGGCGGCCGCCGACCGCCACGGCGCGTCGAGCCGCCCGCTGGTGTGCACCTACGGCCTGCCGAACCTCGCGACAATGACGCTCCTGGAAGCGCTCGCGCCCCGGACGACTCTGTGGATCCGGGCCGACGGCGACGCCGTCGGCTGGCGGATCGTCGAGCGGCTGCTGCGGCTGCCCGGCGCCAGACCCTGGCGGATGCCTGGTGGTTTCGACCGCTACGAGGAGGAGATCCTCGACGACCTCCTGGCGGATCTCAGCCCGGGACGTAGCTCAGCCTGAGGATGTCGTCGTCCATCCGGTCGGCGCTCTCCAGGTCTCCCTCAAGGAGACTCGCGTTGGGGCCCACCGAGGTCAGCGTCCGGGAGGCGACCCACTTGTGCTGGGCGCGGTACGCGGCGGCGAACTCGCGCTCGTCGTCCTCCCAGGCCGGGTCGTCGTCGTCCCAGTAGCTCATGATCTCGTAGATCCGGCGCCCGTAGATCGAGGCCGCCTGGGTCCTGGCCTCCTCGATGAAGTGGCGGAACAGCGCCGGGGCGGGCGCGAACGCCTCGTGGTCGACGTAGCCGTCGAGCGACTGGTTCATCCCGAACACAAGCGTGGCCATGCTCACTCCTTCTGTGCTGCCAGATCACCGCCTACTGTCGCGAACCGTACTGCGTCATGGCCGCCACGGCCGTCACCCGGCCGCGGGACAGCGGACGCAGTGCGGTGCGGCTCGAGGGCGGCTACCCGCAGTGGCGCGACGCCGGGCTCCCGGTCGCCGACGGACCAGGCACCGCTACGGGCTGAGGTCGTCGGCGACGGCGGTCAGCCCGAGTTCGGCGAAGCCCCGCACCAAACCTGACCGGTGCGGCGGCTCGACGACGTGATCGGCCAGCGCCATCACCTCCGGCGCCGCGCCTTCCACCACCACTGCGGTCCCGGCGTGGGCCAGCATCTCCAGGTCGTTGTGACCGTCGCCGATGCCGATGATGTCGCCGCGTTCGACCCCGAGGTGGGCGGCCGCGACCTCGATCCCGACGGCCTTGTTGACGCCCCGCAGGTGGATCTCCCCGGCGTGGCCGGTCAACCCGGTGACGGAGTTCGGCAGTGCGCCCACCCTGGGCCCGACCATGTGGGCCAACTCGCTGACCGCGACCGGCGAGGCGAAGATCGTCACCTTGCCGAACGAGGCCGCGGCAGGGTCCGGCACCGCTCGCAGGTGCCGGAGGATGTCGTCGACCCCGTCGTGGGGCCCATCGGACCCGAGCGCGGCGCCCAGGATCTCGCGCAAGCGTTCCTGGATCCCCGGCGGGCCGTACAGTGCGTCGGGGGCCTCGAGGATGAAGGTCGCGTCGTGGGCGGCCAGGACGGCGACGACGCGTTCGGCCAGATCCCCCGGGAATCGGGTGTCGGCCAGGACCCGGTCGCCCACCTCGACGTACCCACCCGCGGCGCCGACCATTCCGTCGAACACCGAGTCCAGGATGCGCGGCGGCACCATCGCCTTCGGCCTGCCCGTGCACAGGAACACGTGGTGGCCGTTGCGTCGCGCCTCCCGCACGGCCGCCACGTGGCCGGCAGGGACCTGCCCGCGGTCGGCGTACGTCCCGTCGAAGTCGATGAACACGGCCTTCGGCATCTCACACCCCATCTCGTCGCTCCCCGCGGGCCGGTTCCGGCTCACTCGTCGTCGTCGGTCACCGTGCGCAGGAAGTTCTCGAATTCTGCGGCGAGTTGGTCGGCCGAGGGGATCCGCGACGACTCCGGGGCCCAGAGGTTGGGGTGGTGCTGCCCTTCGAGGAAGGCGTCGTACTGCTGCTCCAAGGCGGCGACCACGGCCTGGACCTCCTCGTTGCCCTCCACCTCGGCGGCGATGGCGCGCCGGTTGGCCTCGGCGGTCTCGACCAGTCCGTCGTTGGGCAGGTGGAGCCCCGTCAGGTCGACGATCGCGTTGAGGGCCGCGAGGGCGCCGTCGGCGAACTGCGACGCGGCCAGGTAGTGCGGGATGTGCAGCGCGAAACCCGCGGCGCGGTGCCCGGCCTCCCCGAGGCGCAGCTCGAGCAGCGCGCCGATCGAGCCCGGCACCTGGACGCGCCCGAAGGGGGAGTGGGTGTCGCCGATGAGCGCGGGGTCTGTCGCGTGGGCGGTCATCCCGACCGGCCTGGTGTGGGGAACCGCCATCGGCACGCCGTGGACGCTGACCACCAGAGTGACGCCGAGCGCGACCACCAGCTCGCGGATCGCCGCGACCATCCGCTCCCACTGGAAGTCCGGCTCTGCCCCCGAGAGGAGCAGGTACGTGTGGCCGTCGCGGTCGGTGAGCCGCTGCAGGATGATCGACGGCGCCTCGTACTCGGCCCACCGGTTGACGTCGAAGACCATCGCCGGACGCCGGCCGCGGTAGTCGAACAGCTGGTCGACGTCGAACGTCGCGACGACCTCGGCCTCGCCGGTCTCGACGAGGTGCTGGGTCAGCGCGCGCTGGATCTGCCCGGCGTCGATGAAGGCGCCCAGCGCCACCACGAGGACGCCCGAGCCCGGGTCCGTGAGGTCGACGTGGGTCTCGAGGCGGTAGAGATCAGACGGGTTCTGCACGGGACAAGCGTTGCACGTCGTGCGAAATCCGGCAGCGGGGTGCCCGCCTACGGGCGAAGATCGCCGTCCACATACATCCATCGTCCGGCTCGGCGCTCGAACCGGGACCGCTCGTGCACGCGGCCCGGGCGGCGGCCGTCCCGGTAGTGGGCGACGAATTCGACGACGCCGGTGGAGTCGTGCTCGCTGCCGTCGACGACATCGATGATCTCCAGGCCGGTCCACGCGGAACTGTCGACGGTGACCCGCTCCGGGCGGGTGCGCGGGTGCCAGGTCCGCCAGAGATGGTCAGGCAGGCCCAGCGCGAAGGCCGAGTAGCGCGACCGCATCAGAGCCTCAGCGGTCGTGGCCTGGGCGTCACCGGCGTGCAGGGGCCCGCAGCACCCCGCATAGGGGCCGCCGCCACACGGGCACTGGGTGGGATCGGTCATCTGGCGCCTCCTTCGGCGCGACGCTAGCACCGGCCGGCCTGCTTGGGGCACGCCGGGGCGGTGGCAGCGTCAGGCCACGACCTCCGTGTGCCTCCTCCGGATTATTGGTCCGTGGCTCGCGGCTCGAATTCGACCAGGCCGTCACCCTGGCCTGACAAGGCTTGCCATCCCGTGTTCGTCGGGGTGACTGCTACCGCGGCGACGCCTGCCTGGTGACTCCCGGCCTGTCCTCAAGGGCAGGCGTCTCGACACAGGGCAGGCGCCCCAGTGACGCCTGCCCTGGAGAGCAGGCGTACCGAGGCATGGCAGGCGCGTTGTTCGACGTGGCGTATGGGCGCTCCTCACGCGCATCGCGGCCTGGAGGGTGATGGGCTACCCCTCCTCGGACAGTCTGGCTTGTGAGCGGTTGAATGTTCCTGTGATCGCACAGCAGACTCTGCAGTCGTGGTGGGCGGGGCTCACTTCCGAACAACGCGGGCGCGCCGTCATCGTCGCATCCCGCCCTGCGCCGCGCGGGATGCTGATCGACGACCTGACTGCGTCGATGATCCAGGCCGGACTGCCGACGTCACGGCAGATCTGGACCGGCCAGCCTGAGCACCTCGTGGAGATGCTGGACGATGTCGCGGAGTTCGTGCTGGGGGATGGCCGGGTGCCGTGAGGTCCGTGGTGCGGTCGCCGAGTCGCGGGCTGGGGGGTCGTCGAGGGCTACGGTGAACGTCATGCTGATGGACAAGTCCTTCTCCGAGCTCACGACGACCGAGCTGTACGCCATCCTCCAGCTGCGGCACATGCCCGCTACGTCGGTGGCGCCCTGACTCGCGCCTCGCCTGAGCCGCTCGGCGAGGGAGGCGCCTGTCCTACCTCTTGTCGCCTGCCCTCTAGGACGAGCGTCGAGCATCACGGCAGGCGCCCTGGGCCGCGGGGCAGGCGAAGCGCAGTAAGGCAGGCGTCGTGAATGTAAGGCAGGCGTCGTGAATGTAAGGCAGGCGTCGTGAATGTAAGGCAGGCGTCGTGAAAGTAGGGCGGGCGTTGTGGAGTAGGGCAGGCGTCAGGCGGAGAGCGGGCCGGCGTCAGGCCGCGACCGGGTCAGGTTCCGGCTCGATCGAGGATGCCGAGCCTCCGGCTGCCGAGCCCGCGCTGGACACGGCAGAGGTGGCCCGGCCGGAGGGAGCGGAGTCCGGCTCGGCTGCGGCGCTGTCTGTCGGGCGGAGCTCCCACCGGTCGACGACCGACTGCGGCACGCGGACCGCGACGATCGCCGTCGACAACAGCATCAGCACCACCACCGTGAGGAACACCGCAGGGATCCCGAACCACTGCGCCACCTGCCCGCCCGCAACGGCGCCGAGCGGCATGGCGCCGAAGCCGATGACCCGGGCGGCTCCGTGCACGCGGCCCAGCAGACGCTCCTCGACCATCCGCGGCCGCAGCGACCCGCTGACGACATTGCCGACGACGCCGAACACTCCGGCGCACATGAGGAACAGTGCGAAGGACCACGCGGCCGGCCACAGCAACGGCAGCAGGTTGACCAGCGCGGCGGCACCCCAGCAGGCGACCAGCACCCGCATCTCGGACCAGCGAGCCGTCACCGGCCCCGCGACAACGCTGCCCAGCAACCCGCCCACCGGCATCGCGAGCAGCACCAGCGAGAACTCCTGCGGGGTCAGACCGGCCGCCGAGCCGGGCCCGACCATCCACAGCACGAAGACCGCCGAGAGCGCCGTCGACCCGAAGTTCCACAGCCCTGCGGCGATGAGCAGCGGACGCAGCACCCGGTGCCGCCACAGGACGCTCAGCCCCTCGCCGAGGTCGTGGCGGAGGGCGCCGAGACGACTCGCGGAGGCCGCCGCGGGCAGGTGATCGGCCGCAGCCCGGGGCGCCGCGAACCGGCCGCGTAACCCCAGGGCCAGGACCACCACTGCCCCCACGACGATGAGGGCCGGCACCCCGGTCACCCACGCCGCACCGACGGCGACCAGTAGGCCGGCGACCGGGGGAGCGACGAAGCCGCCGGCGGCCTGCTCGACCGCGAGCAGCCGCGAGTTCGCGCTGCGCAGCGCTGCGCCGTCGCGGCCGACGAGCGCCGGCACCTGCGCCTGGGCGGCGAGGTCGGTGAACACCTCGGTGAACCCGTAGGCCAGTGCGAAACCGATCAGCCACCAGATGCTGAGCGCCCCGGCCGCGCCCACCATCGCCACGGCCGCGAGGAGAGCGGCGCGCAGCCCGAGCGCGACGAGCATGGTGCGGCGGCGGTCCCAGCGGTCGACGAGCACCCCGGCGGGGATGCCGGCCAGCAGCCACGGCAGCCAGACGGCCGCGGTGAGCAGCCCGATGAGCCCGGGGGAGCGGGTGAGCGTGATCGCGAGCAGGGGCACGCCGGTGGCGACGACCCCGTCGGCGAGGTTGGCCAGGGCGACCGTGGAGAGATGGATGCGGAAACGTGGGTCGAGCTGGCGCGCTGGCATGAGGACCTCCACTAGACTGATGCAGAAGAAGTTATGCAAAGAAGTCTCTGCAAAGGTACCTCTGCATCATGGCTGAGCGCAAGACCCATTCCCGGCCGGCGACGGCGCAGCAGATCAAGGCGTTCGCGCACCCCCTGCGCATGCAGCTCTACCGCCTCCTGAGCGATCAGGGCCAGGCCACCGCCAGCGTCCTGGCGCGCGAGACGGGGGAGAGCACGGGCCAGACCAGCTACCACCTGCGCCAGCTCGCGAAGTTCGGCTTCGTGGAGGAGGTGCCCGGTGAAGGAACGGCCCGCGAACGCTGGTGGCGCGCCGTCGGCTTCTCCTACGACCGCGTGGACGACCCCGACAGCCACACGGTGCGCACCCTCAACCGCTGGATGATCGACAACCAGTCCGACACGCTGCACGCCGCCCTCGCCGCCCTGCAGCACGACGACGAGGGCTGGCGCGACGCCAGCGTCCTCGGATCCACCAGCGGCTGGATGACCCGTGACGAGCTTGAAGCCCTGAGCGAGGAACTGCTCTCGGTCGTTGAGCGGCACACCGAGCAGGCCAAGGCCAGGCGCGACGAGGCGGGCCCCACCCCGGCACACCTGGCCGCGCGGCCCGGCGAGCGCCGGGTCCGGATCTACATCAGCGCGCTCCCGCTCCCGAGCAGCGACGCCGGCGGTCAGGGGGCCGCGCGATGAGCCGCGGAGCGCCCCGCAAGGTCGAGCGTCCCGGCGAGCCCGACGGCCCCCGCGTCGAGCGCATCGATCGCGTCTGGCGCATCCGTTCCCTGGCGGCGGCGCAGCAGGTCCTCCGCGCCCGGCACGCCACAACGCAGGCCGGCTTCACCGCCGAGGCCATCCCCAAGGGGTACCTCAAGCACCACCCGATCCTCATGTCGGACGGTCCCCTGCATGACGAGCAGCGCAAGAAGGTCGCGCGGTTCTTCGCCCCCGCCGTCGTCGCCAAGCGCTACGAGACCCGCATGGAGGAGTGCGCCGAACGCCTCCTCGACGAGGCCGGCCCCGAGATCACGCTCGACGAACTCGCCCTCCACTACACCGTCGAGGTCACGGCCGAGGTGGTGGGCCTCACCGCGTCGCCCCCGAAGAAGATGGCGGCCCGGCTCGTGACCTTCTTCAACCAGCCGCCGTTCGACATCACCAAGCCCGGCCTCGGCCGCACCAACCGGCAGTGGATGCAGGCCGCGTTCAACGGCCTGGCCCCCATCCTGAAGTTCCACGTCCTCGACGCCCGCCCGGCCATCCGCGCCCGCCGCAAGGCGCCGCAGGACGACATCATCAGCCACCTCATCGCCGAGGACTACACCGACCTCGACATCCTCGTCGAGTGCGTCACCTACGGCACCGCCGGCATGGTCACCACGCGCGAGTTCATCTGCATGGCCGCCCTCCACCTCCTCGGCGACGACGCGCTGCGCGAGCGCTACCTCGTCGCCGGCCAGCGGGAGCGCCACGCGATCCTGGCCGAGATCATCCGGCTCGAGCCCGTCGTCGGCCACCTCTACCGCCGCGTGCAGGAGGCCATCGAGGTCACCGACCGCGGCGAGAGCCACACGCTCGAACCCGGCGACCTCGTCGACGTGTTCGTCCGCCCCGCCAACGCGGACCCCGACGCCGTGGGCGAGGACCCGCTGCACCTGTGCCCCGGCCGCGACACCGCCTCCGGCGTCAACGAGACCGGATTGGCGTTCGGCGACGGCGCCCACAAGTGCCCCGGTCAGCCGCTGGCCATCCTCGAGTCCGACGTCCTCCTCCTGAGGCTGCTGCGCCGCCGCCCGCGCATCGTCCGCATGCCCGAGCTGGGCTGGGACGACCTCATCGCCGGCTACTGGCTGCGGGGTTTCGTGCTGCATCAGGAGGGCTGACCGCGCCCACCCTGCCATGATTGGCCTATGACCGTCCCTGACCCAGCGACCCCGCACTGGCGACGACCCCTGCGCCAGGTCAACCACGAGCGCGCGCCGTGGATCTACCACCTCATCGCGCGGTTCGCGCATACCGTGTTGCCGATGGTGGCCCGGCGCCGCTGGGTGGGAATGGAGAACGTGCCCAAGGAGGGGCCGGTCATCGTCGTGGCGAACCACATCTCCAACTTCGACCCCATCGTGATGGGCGAGTTCCTCATCTGGAGCGGCCGCTGGCCGCGGTTCCTCGGCAAGGCCGACATCTGGAAGGTCCCCGTGCTCGGCTGGATCGCCCGGCAGGCGGACCAGATCCCCGTGCACCGCGGCACCACCCGCGCCGCCGACTCCCTCTTCCACGCCCACGAGGCGCTCAAGAGGGGCAAGCTCGTCGCCATCTACCCGGAGGGCACCATCACCGGGGACCCGGACGTGTGGCCCATGAGCGGGCGCCGGGGTGCGGCCCAGCTGGCCCTCGACTCCGGGGCGCCGGTGATCCCCGTCGCCCAGACCGGCGCACACCTCATCCTCGGCCAGAAGAGCCTCGAGTTCCGCAAGTTGTTCGGGCGCCGCCGCGACGTCGCGGTCATGGCGGGCCCGCCGATCGACCTCACCCCGTTCCAGGGCCGTACACGCACTCCCGCGCTCCTCGACGAGGTCACCGACCTGTTCCTCGACGTCCTCACCGGCATGGTCGCGGAGCTGCGCGGCGAGCAGCCGCCGGAGGGGCGCTACGACATCCGCAAGGGCATCCGCGTGCCGAGGCAGCCCCGCGCCGACCAGTAGACTCACGCACGCCCCACCCCAAGGAGGACCCGTGAGTGACCGGACCCGCGTCGCGCTGATCTTCGGCGGTCAGTCGTCGGAGCACGGCATCTCGTGCCTGACTGCCGCGAGCGTGCTCAAGGCGATCGACCGCGACCGGTACGACGTCGTCGGCGTCGGCATCACGCGCACCGGGCGCTGGACCCAGATCCCGCTGGAGACCATCCGCGACTACCGGATCGTCGACGGTGTGGTCCCCGAGGTCGCGGAGCCGCGGCACGACGCGGTGTGGATGGTCGGCGAGCACGGCTGCGAGGTGGCCACCCGGGCGGGGGAGACGCTGGTCGACATCAACGGCGTCGACGTCGCGTTCGCCCTGCTGCACGGGCCGTTCGGCGAGGACGGCACCATCCAGGGCATGTTCGAGCTCATGGGCATCCGCTACGTCGGCAGCGGCGTCGCGGCCTCCGCGATCGGCATGGACAAGCACTTCATGAAGGTGGCCTTCGAGGCCGCCGGCCTGCCGGTCTGGCCCTACGTCGCGGCCTCCGCGCACCGGCTCCGGCACCACCGCACCGCCGTCATCGCCGAGATCAACGAGCGGCTCGCCTACCCGCTGTACGTCAAGCCGGCCCGAGGCGGGTCGTCGCTGGGCATCGTGCGGGTCACCGAGCCCGCCCAGCTGGACGCCGCGATCGACGAGGCGCAGCGCTTCGACCCGAAGATCGTGGTGGAGCAGGGCTTCGTGGGCGCGCGCGAACTCGAGGTCGCGGTGCTGGGGGCGCCCGGATCGCCGGATGGGTGCCTGGCGTCGGCCGTCGGCGAGATCCGCGTGCACGCCGAGGACGGCTTCTACGACTTCCACGCCAAGTACATCGACGAGAACGGCGCCGCCCTCGACGCCCCCGCCGACGTGACGCCCGAGCTGACCGCGCGGCTCCAGGACCTGGCCCGGCGCTCCTACGAGGCGGTCGGCGCCGAAGGCCTGGTCCGGGCGGACTTCTTCGTCACCGACGACGGCGCCTGGATCAACGAGGTCAACACCATGCCGGGCTTCACGCAGATCTCCATGTACCCCACGCTGTGGCAGGAGGCCGGCATGACGTACCCCGAGTTGGTCGGCCGCCTCATCGACCTCGCCATGGAACGCCCCCTCGGGCTGCGCTGACGTGGCGGGCGAGTTCGAGCTCATCGACCGCATCACCGAGGGGCTGACCGTCGGCGACGACGTGGTCCTCGGCGTGGGCGACGACGCGGCCGTGCTGGCGCCGTCGGGCAACATTGTCGTCACCACGGACATGCTGATCGAGAACGTCCACTTCCGGCGCGCCTGGTCGCCGGCCCGCGCCATCGGCCGCAAGGCGGTCGCCGTCAACGTGTCCGACGTCGAGGCCATGGGCGCCCGCCCGAGCGCGGTCGTGGTCGCGCTGGCGTTCCCGACGGACCTCGACCAGGACTGGGTGGCTGAGTTCGAGGCCGGCGCCGTCGAAGAGTGCCGCCGCGCGGGGGTCAGCCTCGTCGGCGGTGACCTGTCGTCGTCGGCCCACATCGCGATCACGGTCACCGCCATCGGCGACCTCGACGGCAGGGCCGCCGTCACGCGCGCCGGGGCCCGCGTGGGCGACATCGTCGCGGTGTGCGGCCGCCTCGGCTGGGCCGGCGCCGGGCTCGCGGCACTGCAGCGCGGGTTCGGGTCGCCGAAGGAGGTCGTCGCCGAGCAGCTCACCCCGAGCGTCCCCTACGGCCAGGGCGTCGTGGCTGCCCGGGCCGGCGCCACCGCCATGCTCGACGTGTCCGACGGGCTCCTCGCCGACCTCGGCCACATCGCCGAACGCAGCCACGTCCTCATCGACGTCGACTCCACGCTCCTGGAGATCCCCGACGCCGTGCAGCGCGTCGCCGCCGCCACCGGCCGGCCCGCACTGGGCTTCGTGCTGGCCGGCGGCGAGGACCACGCGCTCGCCGCCACCTTCCCCGCCGACGCCGCGCTCCCTGAGGGCTGGCGGCGCGTCGGCTCGGTCCGGGAAGGCTCCGGGATCGTCGTCGACGGCGCCCCCTTCGACGGCAGCCTCGGCTGGGACCACTTCGCCCAGCGCTGAGCGGGCCATCCACGGCAGCGCCGGGGGAAATACCGGGCTTCGCCGCGCCCTCGGCTAGGTTGGACCCCATGGCGTCCCGCGGTTCTTCCCCCACGCGGAACGCCGGCACCGCGAACAAATCCTCCGGTGCTGCGCGTTCCCGCACGACCCCGGCCCCCCGGAAGTCGACGAGCACCAGCCGGTCCGGCTCCGCCCGGTCCGGGGCGTCGTCGCGCCGTCCACCGGCCAAGAAGCCCGCCGCCCGGCAGCCGGGCGGATTCTCGCGCGCCATGGGCGCGCTGCTGCGCGGCATCGGCGCGATGTTCCGCGGGCTGGCGGCCGGCGTCGGCTGGGTGGCGCGCAGCTTCGGCGGCGCCGCGCAGGACGTCGACCCCAAGCTCCGCCGCGACGGCTGGGGCCTCGTGCTGCTGGCCCTCGGCATCGTCGTGGCCGCCCGCTTCTGGTTCGCGCTGCCCGGCCCCGTCGGCCAGGCGCTCGGCGACGGCATCTCCACCGTCTTCGGCTCCGTCGCGATCCTGATCCCGGCCGTGCTCCTGTACGGCGCCTGGCGCGTGCTGCGCCACCCCCGCGACGTCGACGCCGCCCCCCGCACCGGCCTCGGCTGGGTGCTCATCACCATGGGCGTGCTGGGGCTCATCCACATCAACCGCGGCATGCCCGCCCCAGCCGACATGCCGGCGCTCCGCGAGGCCGGGGGAGTGCTCGGCCACGTGGCCTCCAGCCTGCTGGTCGACCTGCTGACGGTCTGGGTCGCGGTGCCGCTCCTGTCCATCGTCACGCTGTTCGGCACCCTGCTCGTCATCGGCCGCCCCCTGCACGAACTCGCCGCCGGCGCCCGCAACGCGTTCGGCGCCCTCGTCGAGCACGACGACCAGCGCGACCGCCCCGAGAAGCTGAAGCTCGGCGTCGACGTTCCCTACGACACGCCGTTGATCGAGGACCCCGCCGAGGACTCCGCGGACGACGTCTTCGACGTCGACGCCCAGGACGACGAGTACCTGATGCCTGCCGCGGCCGCCGAGCCGCGGCAGATCCCGGGCCGGCCCAAGGCCGACGCCCCCCGCGACCTCGAGCCCCCGCCGCACACTCCGCCGCCCGCCCGGGCTGAGCAGCTGCAGCTCAGCGGCGACATCGTCTACGCCCTGCCCGAGGACCGCGTGCTCGCACCCGGCAGCAAGCCCAAGGCCCGCACGGAGGCCTCCGACAAGGTCGTACGTCAGCTGGGCGACGTGCTGCGCGAGTTCGAGATCGACGCCCGCGTCACCGGCTACACGCGCGGCCCGACGGTCACGCGCTACGAGGTGGAGCTCGGCTCCGCCATCAAGGTGAGCAAGGTCACGGGCCTGGCGGACAACATCGCCTACGCCGTCGGCTCCAACGAGATCCGCATCCTCACGCCCATCCCGGGCAAGTCGGCCATCGGCATCGAGATCCCCAACGTCGACAAGGAGGTCGTCTCCCTCGGCGACGTCCTGCGCTCGACGAAGGCGAAGAACGACCACCACCCGCTCACCGTCGGCCTGGGCAAGGACGTCGAGGGCGGCTACGTCGTGGCCAACATGGCCAAGATGCCGCACCTCCTCGTCGCCGGCGCGACCGGCTCGGGCAAGTCGAGCTTCATCAACTCGCTCATCACGTCGATCATGATGCGGGCCACCCCGGACGAGGTCCGGCTGCTGCTGGTCGACCCGAAGCGGGTGGAGCTCAACCACTACGAGGGCATCCCGCACCTGGTCACTCCGATCATCACGTCGCCGAAGAAGGCCGCGGAGGCGCTGGCCTGGGCCGTGCGCGAGATGGACATGCGCTACGACGACCTGGCCGCCTTCGGCTTCCGGCACGTCGACGACTTCAACAAGGCGGTCCGCGCCGGGCAGGTCAAGGTCCCCGAGGGCTCCGAGCGGGTCCTGGCGCCCTATCCGTACCTGCTCATCGTCGTCGACGAGCTCGCCGACCTCATGATGGTGGCCCCCCGCGACGTCGAGGAGTCCGTGGTCCGGATCACGCAGCTGGCGCGCGCCGCCGGCATCCACCTCGTGCTGGCCACCCAGCGCCCGTCCACCGACGTCGTGACCGGCCTCATCAAGGCCAACGTGCCGTCGCGGCTGGCGTTCGCGACGTCGTCGATGACGGACTCGCGCGTCATCCTCGACCAGCCGGGCGCCGAGAAGCTCGTCGGCAAGGGCGACGGGCTGTTCCTGCCCATGGGCGCGGGCAAGCCCATCCGCGTGCAGGGCGCCTGGGTCAACGAGTCCGAGATCCGCGACGTCGTCACCTTCGTCTCCACGCAGCTGCAGCCCAACTACCGCGACGACGTCACGACGGGCGCCGCCACGGAGAAGAAGGTCGTCGACGACATCGGCGACGACATGGAGCTCGTGCTGGACGCCTGCCGCCTCGTCGTGGAGCTGCAGCTGGGTTCGACGTCGATGCTGCAGCGCAAGCTGCGCGTCGGGTTCGCGAAGGCCGGCCGGCTCATGGACATCCTCGAGAGCCGCGGCGTCGTCGGCCCCTCCGAGGGCTCCAAGGCCCGCGAGGTGCTCGTCAAGCCCGAGGACCTGGACGAGGTGTTGGCCAACCTCGCCGCGGGATAGGGATAATGGCGTCCACCATGACTGCCCCACACTCGGTCCACATCGCCTCCCTCGGCTGCGCGCGCAACGACGTCGACTCTGAGGAGCTCGCCGCCCGTCTCGAGATGGGCGGCTTCCTCCTCGTCGACGACCCGGAGAGCGCCGAGACCGTGGTGGTCAACACCTGCGGCTTCGTCGAGCAGGCCAAGCAGGACTCCATCAACACGCTCCTGGAGGCCGCTGACCTCAAGTCGGGCGGGCAGGTCCGCTCGGTGGTGGCCGTCGGCTGCATGGCGGAACGCTACGGCGTCCAGCTCGCCGAGGCGCTCCCTGAGGCCGACGCCGTGCTCGGGTTCGACGACTACGTCGACATCGCCGACCGCCTGCGCGGCATCCTCGACGGCGAACGCCACATCTCGCACGTCCCCAGGGACCGGCGGCACCTGCTGCCGCTGACCCCCGCGGCCCGGCCCGCCGCCGCCCGCGGTGTCGCGGTGCCGGGCCACACCCCGCTGCCCGACGGGCTCGCCCCCGCCACCGGGCCGCGCGCGCTGCGCCGTCGGCTCGCCGGCGGTCCCTCAGCGTCGCTGAAGATCGCCTCGGGCTGTGACCGGCGCTGCGCGTTCTGCGCCATCCCGGCGTTCCGCGGCTCCTACCTGTCGCGGCCCGTCGAGGAGGTGGAGGCCGAGGCGCGCTGGCTCGTGGAGCAGGGCGTGCGGGAGGTCTTCCTTGTGTCGGAGAACACCTCGTCCTACGGCAAGGACCTCGGCGCCGACCACCGCCTGGAGACCCTGCTGCCGCGTCTGTCGCGCATCGACGGCCTCGACTGGATCCGCGTGTCCTACCTGCAGCCCGCCGAGATCCGTCCCGGGATGCTGGACGCGATGCTCGGCACGGACAAGGTCGTGCCCTACTTCGACCTCAGCTTCCAGCACGCCTCCCGCTCGGTGCTGCGCGCCATGCGCCGGTTCGGCGACGCGGACAGCTTCCTCGACCTCATCGGACGCATCCGCGCCGCCGCACCCGCCGCGGGCATCCGCAGCAACGTCATCGCCGGCTTCCCCGGCGAGACCGACGCCGACGTGCAGATCCTGCGCGACTTCATCGTCGCCGCCGAGCTCGACGTCATGGGCGTCTTCGGGTACTCCGACGAGGAGGGCACCGAGGGCGTCACCCTGCCGGGACACCTGAGCGACGACGAGATCGAGGCCCGGCGCGCGTCGCTGGCCGATCTGGCGCTGCAGGTCTGCGAGGCGCGCGCCGCGGACCGGGTCGGAGAGGATATCGTCGTGCTCGTTGAGAGTGTCGACGAGCAGATCGTCGGCCGCGCGATGCACCAGGGCCCCGAGACCGACGGTGTCGTCACGCTCGACCGTGAGGCGGCCGTCGGCGACCTGGTGACGGCGACAGTGGTGGACTCGATCGGAATCGATCTGATGGCGGAGGCGACGTGAGCGAACCCCGACGGGCGACGGACCGGCCGAGCAACTGGAACGTCCCCAACGCCCTGACGGTGGTCAGGATCATCCTCGTCCCCGTCTACGTCGTGCTGCTGTTCGCGGCGCCGGACGACCTCGGCTGGCGCATCGGCGCGACGGCGGTGTTCGTCGTCGCGATGCTGACCGACCTGGCCGACGGTCACATCGCACGCAGCCGCAACCTCATCACCGACTTCGGCAAGCTGTGGGACCCCATCGCCGACAAGGCGTTGACCGGCGCGGCCTTCGTGTCGCTCAGCATCCTCGAAGCGTTCCCCGGCCAGGTCGGGCTGCCGTGGTTCTTCACCATCATCATCCTCGTGCGCGAGTGGGGGATCACCTGGGTGCGGGCCGCGATCGCCAAGTACGGCATCATGGCGGCCAACAAGGGCGGCAAGGCCAAGACGCTGACGCAGTCGCTGGCGCTGATCCTGTTCAGCCTGGGGCTCCAGTTCCTTCCCGGATGGATCCAGGTGGTGGCGTGGATCCTGGCCTGGGCCGCGCTCATCCTCACCGTCGTCACCGGCCTTGACTACCTACGGCACGCCTGGAAGATCCGTGCTGACGCCCGCGCGGGGCGGGTAGGCTGACGGGACCGCACTCGACGAGGAGACTCCCATGACGCTGGCCGCCGACGTGATCGCGAAGATGACCCATCGTTCCGTGACGCTGGCCACGTGCGAGTCGCTGACCGGAGGTGGCGTCGGCGCGGCGCTCACCTCGGTGCCCGGGGCGTCGGCCGTCTACCGCGGCGGCCTCATCACCTACGCCCGCGACCTCAAGAGCCGGCTGGCGGGGGTCGACCCTGAACTGATCCAGGCCGAGGGCGTCGTCAACGAACTCACTGCGCTGCAGATGGCCGTCGGCGCCCAGTCGCGGTGCGACGCGGACTGGGGGGTGGCCACTACAGGTGTCGCGGGCCCCACCGAGGCGGACGGCGTGAAGGTCGGCACGGTGTGGTTCGCCGTCGTTGGTCCGCGGGTCGGGATGTCGCCGCCCCCGCAGTACACCGAGCTCAAGCACTTCGACGGGGACCGGGAGACCGTCCGAGCGGCGGCCACCGAGCACGTGTTCGAGATGCTGCTGCGCGTCCTCTGACCGCACGGGAGCGCTCGCCAGGAATTTCTCCCAGAGGTCGGGAACAAACGGCCCCGGCCAGCGGTTGCAGTGTGTCGAGGGCGGGCACACAGCTCGCCGGTTGGGATATGGAAGCCGTGAAGACGATTCTGATTCGTAAGGTGATGGGCGAAACTCTCCGGGAGCTCCGGATGAGCGCCGGCATGACCCTGCGAGAGGTCTCCATGGCCAGCATGGTCTCGCTGGGCTACCTCTCGGAGATCGAGCGCGGCCACAAGGAGGCGTCTAGCGAGGTGCTGTTCGCCATCGCGTCCGCGCTCGACGTGTCCCTGTCCGAGCTGATGATCGCGATCAGCGGCAAGCTCGCGGCGCTCGAGGCGGCCCGTGTGCCGCGCGTGGCGGTCGCCGCCTGACGTCAGCTCGGCGCGTCCACCACGTGCACCTCGACGCCCGCGTCGCGTAGCCGCTGCAGTTCGTCGGCCGGGGCGCCGGAGTCGGTGACCACCACGTGGACCTCCGAGATGTCGGCCATCTTCGCCAGCGTCGGCCTGCCGACCTTCGACGAGTCGACGGCGACGATCACCCGCTGGGAGCGCTCGATCATCGCGTAGTTCGTCCGAGCCTCGATCTCGTCGTGGGTCGTCAGGCCCTCGGCGGCCGTGAGCCCGTCGACCCCGACGACGGCCGTGCCGACGTTGACCATCTTCATGGTCTGCTCCGCAAGGGAGCCGACGAGCTCCAAGGAGCTCGACCGCAGCACTCCGCCCGCGATGAGGACCCGTGCCTGGCCCTGCTCGGCGGCCTCCAGGCCGATGCTGATCGAGTTGGTGATGATCGTGAGGTCGTTGCGGTCGTGCAGCGCGCGCAGTACCTCGGCCGTCGTCGTGCCGCCCGTCAGCCCGATGGCGTGCTTGCCGTGGGGGATGAGCTCGGCGACCGCGCGGGCGATCCGCCGTTTAGCCTCCTGGTTGCGCCCGTCTCGGAGCCGCACGGGCAACTCGCGGTTGCCCTTGGCCGGCCGGGCGCCCCCATGCGTCCGGTCGAGGAGTCCCTGCGCCGCGAGCACCGCGACGTCGCGGCGGATGGTGGCCGCCGACGCCCCGAGTTCCTGCGCGAGTAGGGACAGGGGGAGCGGGCCGCGGTCGTTGAGCATGGCCAACAGCGCGACCATGCGGTCCGAGCGCTTGTGCGACGGGACCCCTGGTGCGTTCATGCGCGACTGCTCCTCTGCGTCGGGCGGGTGTCCGCCGTGCTCACTTGCCATGCGCGAGCGTACAACGGATTGTGCGCGTTCGCGCGACGATTGAGCAGAGTCGGCGACCGGTTGACGGGGCGGGTACGGTGGCGGCGTGCGTGAGGTCGAGCTGTGGCAGCGGATGGGCGAGGTGCTGCCCGGCGGTTACGCCTCCGTGTGGGCCGACCAGGTCGTGCTGGCCGATCTCGGCGGGCGGACCGTCCGCGAGGCGCTCGCGGCCGCCGTGCCGTGCAAGCGCATCTGGCGCGCGGTGTGGCGGCAGCTCGAGCTCCCCGACCGCCTGCGCTGACCCGCCGACACGCCGCCGTGGCGACGCGCCAATCGAACGGGTGTTCGGGTAGGCTGTGCCTCAGTTCTCCACAGGAGACGGCGCGGACGGAAAATTGTCGGTGGCCCTTCCTAGTGTGAGGGTCGACATCGTTACACCTGGCCGAACACCCCGGTCCAGTCAGAGAGGACACCCCATGGCCGTTGCGGACCGTACCAAGGCGCTCGAGGCAGCCCTGGCCCAGATCGAGAAGGCCCACGGCAAGGGCTCCGTCATGCGCCTCGGCGAGGACACGCGCCAGCCGATTGACATCATCCCCACCGGGTCCGTGGCGCTGGACGTCGCGCTCGGCATCGGCGGGCTGCCGCGTGGCCGCATCGTGGAGATCTACGGCCCGGAGTCGAGCGGTAAGACGACGGTGGCCCTGCATGCCATCGCCAATGCGCAGCGCGGCGGCGGCATCTGCGCGTTCATCGACGCGGAGCACGCGCTGGACCCGGACTACGCCCAGAAGCTTGGCGTCAACACCGACGAACTGCTCGTGTCCCAGCCGGACAACGGCGAGCAGGCGCTCGAGATCGCCGACACGCTGGTGCGCTCGGGCGCCCTGTCGCTCATCGTCATCGACTCCGTGGCGGCGCTGACGCCGCGCGCCGAGATCGAGGGGGAGATGGGGGACTCGCACGTGGGCCTGCAGGCGCGGCTTATGTCGCAGGCGCTGCGCAAGATGACCGGAGCCCTGAAGTCCACCAACACGACCGCCATCTTCATCAACCAGCTCCGCGAGAAGATCGGCGTCATGTTCGGCAGCCCCGAGACCACCACCGGTGGCCGGGCGCTGAAGTTCTATTCGTCGGTCCGCATGGACGTGCGTCGCATCGAGACGCTCAAGGACGGCACGGAGATGGTGGGCAACCGCACCCGCGTGAAGGTGGTCAAGAACAAGGTGGCCCCGCCGTTCAAGCAGGCCGAGTTCGACATCATCTACGGCGAGGGCATCTCCCGCGAGGGCAGCCTCATCGACATGGGCGTGGACGCCGGCATCATCCGCAAGGCGGGCGCCTGGTTCACCTACGAGTCCGATCAGCTGGGTCAGGGCAAGGAGAACGCCCGCACGTTCCTCAAGAACAACCCGGACGTGGCGGCGGAGATCGAGCGCCGCATCCGGCTCCACCTGGGCGTGGACAAGGAAGCGGTCCCGGAGGGCGTGGATCCGGCCACCGGGGAAGTTGACTTCTGAGTCCGAGCGGGCCACCCAGGTCGAGGTGGCCCGCAAGATCGCGCTTGATCTCTTGTCCGTCCGGCAACGCTCCGCCGAGGAGCTGCGGCGGGCCATGGCGAAGCGCAACGTCCCCGAGGACGTCGCCGAGGAGATCCTCGAGCGGTTCCAGGACGTCGGCCTCATCAACGACGCCGCGTTTGCGGCGGCCTTGACGGCCTCCCGGTCCGAGTTTTCCCTCCGCGGGCGCCGTCGCATCCGGCAGGAGCTCCAGGCCAAGGGCGTCAGCCGCGAGCTGGCGGACGAGGCCCTGGCGTCGCTGCCCCCCGAGGACGAGCGGGCCGCGGCGCTCGCGCTCGCTGAACGTCGCGCCCGGTCGCTGTCCGGCCTGGAGCCGCACGTGGCCCGCCGGCGGTTGATGGGGGTGCTGGCGCGCCGCGGATTCCCCGGCAACATCGTCTCCTCGGTGACCGACGAGGTCCTCGGGCGGTGGACCGACCCCGACCAGGGCTGTTGAGTTTTCCACAGGTCAGGAATAGGCTCGACGCCAAGGTCCACGGACCCCGCATAAACCCGCCCGGCTCGCCGGGCACAGTGAAACGACACTCACCAGCGGCCTCGGCCGCTGTCTGACTCCGTCCGTGGCGGCGCTGCCGCCGCGTCTCGCCGACCCCGAAGGTCGGTCGTCTGCTGACCGGTGTGTGCGGCGTGCGCGGGACCGGGAGGTTCGCAGACAACAGGAGGCGCCGTGCCCGAGCTCGGATGGATCGTCGCAGGCGTGGTCGTGGTCGCCGCCGCCGTTCTGGCGTGGCTGCTGTGGCGGGCCACCGTCCGCAACCGGCTCGAGCGGGACTCGTGGGAACGCCGGTCCCGCGCGGACATGGCCTCGATCCGCGAGTCGGCCCAGGCGGCCGCGGAGACCATCCGCGCCGACGCCGAGCGGCTGCTCGCCCAGGCGCAGGAGCGGGCCCGCGAGGCCCTCGACGACGTGGAGCGGCGGCGCGGCGAGATGGAGGCCTCCCTCACCGCCCAGCGCGCCGAGTTGCGCGAGGTCCGGGCCACGCAGGAGCGGCGGGAGTCGCGTCTGCATGAGCGCGAGGACCGGGTATCGGCTGAGGCCGAGGGCCTGGAGTCCAGGGCGCAGCGGCTCGAGGCCCAGCGCACGCAGTTGAAGGAGCAGCGCGAGGCCCTGCGCCTCGAGCGCGACCAGGTGCACGCGGAACTCGAGCGCGTGGCCGGGCTCACCGTCGCCGAGGCGAAGGCCGAGGTGCTCGCCGAGGCGGAGCGGCAGGCCAAGCTCACGGCCACCGCCCTGGCCCGCGACATCGAGGGCGCGGCCAAGCGGGAGGCCGACAAGCTGGCCCGCTCCATCATCGTCACCGCCATCCAGCGCGTCGCCTCCGAACAGACCAGCGAGTCCGTCGTCTCCACCGTCGATCTCCCCAGCGACGACATGAAGGGCCGCATCATCGGCCGCGAGGGCCGCAACATCCGCGCCTTCGAGCAGATCACCGGCGTCAACGTGCTCATCGACGACACCCCCGAGTCGGTGCTGCTCAGCAGCTTCGACCCGGTCCGCCGCGAGATCGCCCGCCTCACGCTCACCGACCTCGTCGCCGACGGGCGCATCCACCCCGCCCGCATCGAGGAGGTCTACGAGCGGGCCGAGCGGCGCATCCACGAGCGGATCGAACGCGAGGCCGAGGACGCGCTCACCGAGGTGGGCATCGTCGACCTCCATCCCGACCTCGTGCCCATCCTGGGGTCGCTGGCCTACCGGACGTCCTACGGCCAGAACGTGCTGCGGCACCTGGTCGAGTGCGCGCACCTGGCCGGGGTCATGGCCGCCGAACTCGGCCTCGACGTCGCCACGTGCAAGCGGGCCGCCTTCCTGCACGACATCGGCAAGGCGCTCACCCACGAGGTCGAGGGGCCGCACGCGCTCATCGGCGCCGAACTGCTGCGCAAGCACGGCGAGCATGAAGACATCGTCCACGCCGTCGAGGCCCACCACAACGAGGTCGAGCCCCGCACTGTCGAGGCGGTCCTCACCCAGGCGGCCGACGCCATCTCCGGGTCACGGCCGGGAGCCCGTCGGGAGTCGCTCGAGGCGTACGTCGAGCGCATGGAGAACCTGGAGGGCATCGCCCTGGCCCACGAGGGAGTGCTGCGGGCCTACGCCATGCAGGCCGGCCGCGAGGTGCGGATCATGGTGGCGCCCGACCAGGTCGACGACGCCGGCGCGCACGCGTTGGCCCGCGACATCGCCGCGGAGGTCGAGCGCAACCTCAGCTACCCCGGGCAGATCCGGATCACCGTGGTGCGCGAGTCGCGCGCCACGGAGACCGCCCACTGACGGGTCAGGAGACCCGGAAGCCCCACACCGAACGCGAGCCCTCGCCCGGCTCCAGCACGATGAGACCGTCGTGCGTGGGGCCCTCGTTGAAGGCGTCCGGACCGCAGGTCATCGGCTCCACCGCGAGTGCCACGCGGTCCGGGTGCGTGAACACCTGGCCCCACGGCAGCGACTCGTCCGCCCACAGCGTCACGGTCCTGCCGCCGGTGGTCACCGAGAGCTCCCAGGCGCCGTCGGCGCCGGTGAGCGCGGTGTCGAACTCGGTGTCGCCGACGGGGCGCGCGCTGCGGAAGTCGTGCTCCGGGGTCACGTCCGCGACCTCGATCGGCAGCAGGCGCTCGGGGTCGACGAGCAGTTCCTTGGCGAACGGGAGACTGAGTTCGGCGGTCGCGACGTCCGCCTTCAGGTACGGATGCGCGCCGTAGCCGTACGGGGCGCGGGTGGCGCCGACATTGGTGACCTCAACCGTGACCGTCAGCCCGTCCTCGCCCACGCGGTGCCCGATCGTCGCCTCCAGGACTGCGTTCCAGCCGCGCTGCGGGTAGTAGCGCGACGTGAGGACCACCTCGTCGTCGGTGTGGGAGACGAGCTGCCACGCGACGCCCTCGTTGAGACCGTGCAGCGCCGTCGTGCGGGGAACCTCGGTGATCGGCAGCTGGTACTGCGTGCCGTCGAAGGTATAGCGGCCGTCGCGGATGCGGTTGGGCCACGGGAGCAGCTGGCGACCCATCGAACCCGAGGGGGCCTCGTCGGCCGCGAACGTCCACAGCACCTCCTCGCCGTCGAGCGTCAGGGAGCGCAGCGTGGCGCCGACCTCGGTGACGACGGCGCCGTAGCGGCCGTGGCTGATGGAGTACTGCGTGCCGGTGGGGTTCAACGTCATGGCCAGAGCCTACGACAGCCGTGATTCGGCCGCCCCCCACCACCGCGTTTAGCATGGTGGGACCATGGCAGACCCACGCACGTACCACGTCATCACCTACGGGTGTCAGATGAACGTCCACGACTCCGAGCGCATCAGCGGCCTCCTGGAGGAGGCCGGCCTCGCGCGGGCCGAGGGACGCTCCGAGGCGCTGGGCGCCGGCGCGGACGTCGTCGTGTTCAACACGTGTGCGGTGCGCGAGAACGCGGACAACCGGCTCTACGGCAACCTCGGCCACATGGCCCGGATCAAGGCCGAGCATCCCGGCCTGCAGATCGCCGTCGGCGGCTGCATGGCGCAGAAGGACCGCGACGTGATCCTGCGCAAGGCGCCGTGGGTCGACGTGGTGTTCGGCACCCACAACGTCGGGTCGCTGCCGACCCTCCTGGAACGGGCGCGGGTCGAGCGCGAGGCGCAGATCGAGATCAAGGAGGCGCTCGAGACGTTCCCGAGCAACCTGCCCAGCCGTCGCGAGTCGCCGTACTCGGCGTGGGTGTCGATCTCGGTGGGCTGCAACAACACCTGCACGTTCTGCATCGTCCCGGCGCTGCGTGGCCGCGAGGCAGACCGTCGGCCCGGCGACATCCTCGCCGAGATCGAGATGCTGGTGGACCAGGGCGTGCAGGAGATCACGCTGCTGGGCCAGAACGTCAACGCGTACGGGGTCGAGTTCGGGGACCGGCAGGCGTTCGCAAAGCTGTTGCGCGCCTGCGGCACGATCGACGGGCTGGAGCGCGTCCGGTTCACCTCGCCGCATCCCAAGGACTTCACCGACGACGTCATCGACGCCATGGCCGACACCCCCAACGTCATGCCGCAGCTGCACATGCCGCTGCAGTCGGGGTCGGACCGCATCCTCAAGGCGATGCGGCGGTCCTATCGCTCCGAGCGGTTCCTCGGCATCCTCGACCGGGTGCGCCTCGCCATGCCCGAGGCGGCCATCACCACCGACATCATCGTCGGCTTCCCCGGCGAGACGGAGGAGGACTTCCTGGCCACCATGGACGTCGTCCGCCGCGCGCGCTTCTCGGCGGCGTTCACGTTCCAGTACTCGATCCGGCCCGGCACCCCGGCGGCGACGATGCCCGATCAGGTGCCCAAGGCGGTCACGCAGGAGCGCTATGAGCGGCTGGTGGACCTGGTCAACGAGGTGGCCTGGGAAGAGAACCGGCGCTTCGCCGGACAGGACGTCGAGGTGATGTTCGCCACGGGCGAGGGGCGCAAGGACGCCGAGACCCATCGGATGAGCGGCAGGGCCAGGGACAACCGCCTGGTGCACGTCGCGGTGCCGGAGGATCCGGCGCTTCGCCCCCGGCCGGGCGACATCGCCACCGTGCGGGTCACCCACGCCGCGCCGCACCACCTCAATTCGGATGAGCTGCCCCGCGACCTGCGCCGCACGCGGGGCGGGGACGCGTGGGAGGCCGCGACGCAGGCCCCCCGCCCGGTGGGCGTCGGGCTGGGACTGCCGACAGTGGGTCGGCCCGACCCGCTACCCGCCGCCACCGGCTGCGGCTGAGTCAGCGCCGCGTCGGATCCTGGTCCGCGTCGTCGTTCATGCGGTCCAGGTGCTCGTTGGCCAGGTCCTGCGCCTGGTCCACGTGCTCGGCGTACCGGCCGCCGGTGCGTGCGTCGAGGACATCGCCGGCCTTCTCGATGCCGCCCTCGACCTGCTCCTCGTGCTGCTTGGCCAGGTCACCCAGGTTGTCGAACAGTCCCATGACGGTTCCTCTCTCGTAGCGGATGGCCCCATGATGCCCCGGTCGGAGGTCGCGGCCAAGGGTCCGGGGCGGGCGATGGCACACTGGCAGGCGTGAACGTCCCCCTCGTCGTCCTCGTGGGCCCCACCGCCACCGGCAAGTCGGGCCTCGCCGTCGACCTGGCACTCGAGCTGGCCGCGGCCGGCCGGCCCGCCGAGATCGTCAACGCGGACTCCATGCTCGTCTACCGCGGCATGGACATCGGCACGGCCAAGCCGACCAGGGCCGAACGGCGCGGGGTGCCGCATCACCTCATCGACATCTGGGACGTCACGGTGCGCGCCTCCGTGGCCGAGTTCCAGCTGCTGGCGCGGGAGACGATCGCGCGGCTGCGCGGGGCCGGCGTCATTCCGGTCATGGTCGGCGGATCGGCGCTGTACACCCGGGCCATCGTCGACCGGTTCGACTTCCCCGGCTCGGACCCGGAGGTGCGGGCCCACTGGGAGGCCGAGCTCGCGGCGGTCGGTCCGCACGCGCTGCATGCGCGGCTCGCTCAGCTGAGCCCGGAGTCCGCGGCCCAGATCGAACCCGGCAACGGCCGGCGGATCGTGCGGGCCCTGGAGATTGCCGAGCTCACCGGCGGTCATCGCGCGGAGCTGCCCCAGTGGACCTACGAGCTGCCGGGGGTGCACCAGTTCGGGCTCACCATGGACCGGGCGGACCTGGACCGCCGTATCGAGGAGCGCGTCAACGCCATGTGGCGCGCGGGGCTGGTCGATGAGGTGCGCGGCCTGGTGAGCGCCGGACTCCGCGACGGTCAGACGGCCGTGCGCGCCATCGGCTACCGTCAGGTCGTCGACTTCCTCGACGGCGCCTGCAGCGAGGACGAGGCACGGGAGGCCGTCAAGCGGGCCACGCGCCAGTTCTTCCGCAAACAGCTCGGCTGGTACCGGCGCGACCCCCGCATCACGTGGCTCCCCGCAGGTGACCCGATGAACGTGGGCCGCATCGTCGCCGCGCTACGATCGGACGACCAGGCGCAAGGAGGTCGGCATGCGGCGTTTCAGCTTCCACAAGGGCCACGGGACCCGGAATGACTTCATCATCCTGGACGACTCCTACGGCATGCACGACATGCATCCTGAGTTCATCCGGGCGGTGTGTGACCGGCACGCCGGGATCGGCGCCGACGGCGTCATCCGCGTGGTGCGCGCGGGCAGCATCCGCGACTGGACGGGCGACCCGCACCTGTGGTTCATGGACTACTACAACGCCGACGGCTCCGTCGCGGAGATGTGCGGCAACGGCCTGAGGGTGTTCGCACGCCACCTCATCAACGAGCAGCTGGTCGACGCGGGCGCGTTCGACGTCGCCACCCGCGCGGGCGTCAAGCACGTGGAGGTCGCCCGCCACGGCCTCATCAGTACCGACATCGGCCGCGCCCTGGTGCTGCCCGACGACGTCACCGTGACCCTGGAGGACCGGTCTTGGCCCGTGGTGAAGGTCGACGTCGGCAACCCCCACGCCGTCGTGTTCCTGACCGACTCCGACGTCCTGGAGGATCTTGACCTGCACCGCGCGCCCCGCTGGTCCCCGGCTGAGGCGTATCCGCAGGGCGTCAACGTCGAGTTCGTGCGGGTCGACGCCCCCGACGCGCTGACCATGCGCGTGCACGAGCGGGGAGTGGGGGAGACCATGAGCTGCGGCACCGGGGTCGTGGCGGTCGCCGCTGCCCACCGGGCGCGCGGCGGGCACGAGGGGCCCGTGACGGTGCGCGTCCCGGGGGGAGAGCTGTCGGTCCAGTTCACCGGCGACGAGGCGCGGCTGACCGGACCCGCCGTCGTCATCGGCCGGGGCGAGTTCTGGATCTAGCGTTATCCACAGGCGCGACTCCGCGCTTGGGTAACCGGCCGCGGGCTGGGACAATGGGCGGCACGATGACAGATCATTCCCTCGACGAGAACGTCGACGACCTCATGCCGGACCTCGACGGCGACGCCGGTGACTACCCCCAGGACGACTACGACGAACCCGACTACGACGGCGGCCAGGAGGACCTGGCGGCCCGCCGCTCACTGCGACGCGTCGCGGGCATGCGCACCGAGCTCGAAGACGTCACCGAGGTCGAGTACCGCCAGCTGCGCCTCGAGCGGGTCGTGCTGGTCAGCGTGTGGACCAGCGGCACGCAGGAGGACGCGGACAACGCCATGGCCGAGCTGAAGCTGCTGGCCGAGACGGCCGGTTCCGAGGTGCTCGCGGGCCTGGTCCAGCGGCGCAGCCACGTGGACCCGGCCACCTACATCGGCCGCGGCAAGGTCGAGGAGGTCGCGGAGATGGTCCGCGCCACCGGCGCCGACACCGTCATCTGCGACGGCGAACTCGAGCCCGCGCAGCTGCGCAACCTGGAGGACCGCGTCAAGGTCAAGGTGGTGGACCGCACCGCGCTGATCCTCGACATCTTCGCGCAGCACGCCAAGAGCGCCGAGGGCAAGGCCCAGGTCGAGCTGGCGCAGCTGCAGTACCTCAAGCAGCGGCTCCGCGGCTGGGGTGGCAACCTGTCGCGCCAGGCGGGTGGCCGCGCGGCGGGCGGCGCCGGCATCGGCGGCCGCGGCCCTGGCGAGACGAAGATCGAGACGGACCGCCGGCGCATCCACACCCGGATCGCGCAGCTGCGCCGCAAGCTCCGCGAGATGGACGCCACCCGCGAGGGCAAACGAGCCGAGCGGCGCCGCAACCAGGTGCCGTCGGTCGCGATCGTCGGCTACACCAACGCGGGCAAGTCGTCGCTGCTGAACCGGCTGACCGGGGCGGGGGTGCTCGTGGAGGACGCGCTGTTCGCGACTCTCGATCCCACCACCCGTCGCAGCGAGACCGCCGACGGCCGCGTCTACACCCTCACCGACACCGTCGGCTTCGTCCGGCACCTGCCGCACGACCTCGTGGAGGCGTTCCGGTCCACGCTGGAGGAATCGTCCCAGGCGGACCTGCTGGTCCACGTGGTCGATGCGTCGGACCCGGACCCGGAGGGACAGATCGGCGCCGTCCGCACCGTGCTCGCCGAGATCGGCGCCGCACAGGTGCCCGAGCTGCTGGTGCTCAACAAGGCCGACGCGGCCGACGAGACCACCATCCTGGCGCTGCGGGCCAACCACCCGGACGCCGTTGTGGTCTCCGCCCGGACGGGAGCCGGGCTGGACGAGCTGCGCGCCATCATCGAACAGCGCCTCCCGCAGCCGGAGGTCCGCATCACTGCCCTCGTCCCCTACGAGCGCGGGGACCTCGTGGACCGGATCCACAAGACCGCGGTGATCGACTCGCTTGAGCACACGGCGGACGGTACTTTGGTGAGCGCCCGCGTGATGCCGGCTCTGGCCGACGAGTTGGCGGCCTTCGCCCGTGACTGACCACGCCGCCATCCTGGCCGCCGCCGTCGGCGAGATCCACGGTCAGGCCAGGCCGGGGCAGCAGGTGATGGCGGACTCCGTGGCGCGCGCGTTGGACGACGGCGTGCACCTACTCGTGCAGGCGGGCACGGGCACGGGCAAGTCCTTGGGCTACCTGGCCCCGGTGCTGGCCCGCTGCGTGGACCGGGAGGAGCGCATCGTCGTCGCGACGGCGACCCTCGCCCTTCAGGCGCAGCTCGCGAGCAAGGACATCCCCACCGCGCTGGACGCCGTCGAGGCGGTCACCGGGACGCGCCCCAAGGCGGCCATTCTCAAGGGCCGCACCAACTACGCCTGCCTCTACCGTGCTCGCTCCGGTGGGCCCGCGGAACAGGACAGCCTCGTGGGCAGCTCCGCCCTGGCGGAGGCCGTGTCCCCGAGCGCCGATGACGTGTCGCGGCTGGGAGCCGAGGTGCTCGCCCTGCGTGAGTGGGTCGAGGAGGAGGCCGAACGGAAGGGGCTCGCAGACCGCGACGACGCGCCCACGCACACGGCCCGGGCCTGGGCCCAGGTGTCGATCCCCACCCGGGAGTGCCTGGGCGTCGCGAACTGCCCCTTCGGCGCCGAGTGCTTCGTCGAGGCGTCGCGCGAGGAGGCCCGCAACGCGCAACTGGTGGTGACCAACCATGCGCTGCTGGCCATCAACGCCATGCACGGCGGCACGGCGCTGCCCGAGCACGAGGCGCTGATCATCGACGAGGCCCACGAACTGGTCAGCCGGATCACCACCGCCGCCACCGACGAGCTCACGCCCGGCCTGGTCGAGCGGACCGCCCGGCGGGTCCTGACCTGGGTCGACGACGACCTCGGCGTCGACTTCCTCGACCAGGCGGACGTGTTGCGCCAGGCCCTGGCCGAGTCGGAGCTGGCGCGCATCACCGCCGGGTCCGCGCCGCTGGTCTACGCCGCGGCCCAGCTGCGCGACGTCGCGCGCAAGGTCGTGAGCGCGCTGGGCAAGGCCACCGACGACGCTGAGCGGACCCAGGCCGCGTCGGCCGTGAAGGAGGTCTTCGACATCGCGGAGCGGATCGCGAAGCTCTCGGAGGCGGACGTGGTGTGGGTGACGGAGTCGGAGGTGTTCGGCCGGTCGGCCTACGTGGCGCCGCTCAACGTCGCCGGCCTGCTGCGCAACCAGATCTTCGCCGAGACCCCGACGGTGCTGACGTCGGCCACCCTGGAGCTCGGCGGGTCGTTCGAGGCCGCCGCCAGCGCCGTGGGGCTGTCCTACGGGGATCGGCTGGAGGACGGCCAGGAACCCCAGGACCAGTTCGCCTGGCGGGGGATCGACGTGGGGTCCCCGTTCGACTACCGGAGGCAGGGCATCCTCTACGTGGCCCGACGCCTGCCACCACCCGGCCGCGACGGGATGAGCGAGCAGACGCTCGCGGAGATCGCGCAGCTCATCTGGGCGGCGGAGGGGCGGACCCTGGGGTTGTTCGCGTCGCGCCGGGCGGCGGAGCAGGCGGCCGAGTACTGCCGCCGCGAGCTGCCCGACCTGCGGATCCTCTGCCAGGGTGACGCACAGTTGTCCGAGCTCACCCGCACCTTCATCGCGGACCCGTCGGCGTCGTTGTTCGGCACCATGTCGCTGTGGCAGGGCGTGGACGTGCCGGGGGAGACGTGTCAGCTGGTCATCATCGACAAGATCCCGTTCCCGCGCCCGGACGACCCGCTCATGCAGGCCCGCAAGAAGGCCGTGGACGACGCCGGGGGCAACGGGTTCATGCGGGTGGCCGCGACGCACGCGGCGCTCCTGCTGGCCCAGGGCGCGGGGCGCCTGATCCGGCGCTCCGAGGACCGCGGGGTCGTGGCGATGCTGGATCCGCGGCTGGTGACCGCCCGCTACGGGGAGTACCTCAAGTCCTCGCTGCCCGGCTTCTGGATGACCACCGACGGCGACATCGCGGTCCAGGCGCGGCGCCCCCCCCGCGGAGCGTTGTCGCGGCGCAGCGGCGGCTCAGAGCTTGCGGAGGACGGCGACGACCTTGCCCATGATGGTGGCGTGCGTCCCGTCGATGGGGGAGTAGTCCGGGTTGTGCGGCATCAGCCAGACCTTCCCGTCCTGCCGCTTGAAGGTCTTGACCGTCGCCTCGTCGTCGAGGAGGGCGGCGACGATGTCACCGTTGTGTGCGTCCGACTGCTGCCGGACCACCACCCAGTCGCCGTTGCAGATGGCGGCGTCGATCATCGAGTCGCCCCGGACCTCGAGCAGGAACACCTGCCCGTCGCCGACCAGTTGGCGCGGCAGCGCGAAGACGTCCTCGACCTGTTCCTGAGCCAGGATCGGGCCGCCGGCCGCGATGCGGCCGATGAGCGGGGCCGCGACGGAGGTGGGCGCGGCATCGAACGTCTGCGCCGAGTCCATGCCCTCGTCGCCCGGCAGCGTCACCACCACGGCACGGGGGCGGTTCGGATCCCGGCGGATGAAGCCCTTCTCCTCGAGGACCTTGAGCTGGTAGGTCACGCTCGACGTGGACGCGAGGCCGGCCCGCGTGGCGACCTCCCGGATGCTGGGCGGATAGCCGACCTCGTCGATCGACTGCTTGACGACACGCAGGATGGCCATCTGCCGCCGCGTCAGTCCATGGGCGTCGACCGGCCCGTCCGGGAACGGCGCCATCGATCCGAGCTCAGCCTCGATGGCGGCGTTGGTGGGGCGCCCGCGACGGGGACGTTTCGTCTCATCAGCCATGACCCCAGCCTACCCAGTGGCGGTACGTGTGTTCGATAAGACACCCCGTGTCGAGCACCTGCGCGAAAAATGTCAGTGGTCCCCGGTGGACTCATCCCGTGCCCGATCGTGGGCATCGGATCGGACGGGTTCGCACAGGTGTTTGAATCGACGCGTCGGATTCGCTACAGTTCAATCGAACAGACGTTCTAGGAGGTTGACATGACCGCGTCCGCCGCAGTCCGTTACCAGGTGATCGACGCCGGCCACCGTCGGCTGGTCACCGTGTCGCCCGCCGCGCGCCCAGAGCTGGGTGGCCCCGTCGCACGAGCCGCCCGCCCCGCGCTGCCGGGCCGGGTCCGCACCGCCTCCTCCTGTCGCGTGACTCGTCCGGTGTCCGGATGGATGGCGCTCAAGGTCGCCGGCGTCGGCATTCTCACGGCGGTGGGGATGGCCGTGGCGGGTCTGCAGTTCGCCGAGATGGCGTCGGCGGAGGCCCCCACGGGCTACGTGGCGGGAGACCCCGCCTGGGCGCACGTGTCCCAGCCCTGACGGCCCTGCAGCACGCCGCGCCCACGACGATCTGGCCGAAAGTCGTGGGCGTTTCGCGCTTGTATGTGGTGGCGCCGCGTCCTAGGCTTCCCTATATCTAGTAGTTCCAGCGGCGGGATTCCCCTACAAGTTGTGGTTAAGGCCACACAGTGGCAAGGTAGGGCCCCCGTCGCACACAGGGAAGGTCCGCTCGCCCATGCACTGCCCGTTCTGCCGCCATCTCGACACCAAGGTGTCGGATTCGCGGGCCACCGAGGATGGCTCGGCCATCCGCCGGCGGCGGGTGTGCCCCGTGTGCGAGCGGAAGTTCACCACCGTCGAGCAGATCGTGCTCACGGTCGTGAAGCGCTCGGGCGTCGTCGAGTCGTTCAACCGGGACAAGGTCATCCGGGGCGTGTCGAAGGCATGCAAGGGCCGGCCGGTGACGGCCGCGCAACTGGCCGCGCTGGCCCAGCGCGTGGAGGAGTCGCTGCGGTCCTCCGGCCAGGCCGAGATCCCGGCCGAGCAGATCGGGGTCGCCATCCTCGGTCCGCTCGAGGAGCTCGACGAGGTGGCCTACCTGCGTTTCGCCAGCGTCTACAAGAACTACGACTCCGTCGACGACTTCCAGCGGGAGATCGACGCGCTGAAGATCAGCGCGGCGGAGAAGGAACTCAGACGTGAGGTCGCCGCCATCGAGGTCGCGTCGGCCCAGGAGCCACTCATCAGCTGAGCCGCACGGCTCGGTTCGCTATTCATCACCACATCCAGGTAACAACGAGGGGAAGATCATGACCGCGACAGCTGCACGCGCCACCCGCCGCAAGGCCACGGGCGAGGGGAAGGGCCTCGTCATCGAGCGCGTCTTCACCAAGCCCGGCGTCCACCCGTACGACGAGGTGGAGTGGGACCGGCGCGACGTCGTCCAGACCAACTGGAAGACGGGCGAGACCGTCTTCGAGCAGCGGGGCGTCGAGTTCCCGTCGTCGTGGAGCGTCAACGCCTCCACCATCGTCACCACGAAGTACTTCCGGGGCGCGCTCGGCACCGCGCAGCGCGAGGACAGCCTCAAGACCCTCATTGACCGTGTCGTGCGCACCTACCGCAAGGCGGGCCAGGAGTACGGCTACTTCGCCTCGGAGGATGACGCCGAGATCTTCGAGCACGAGATCACCTGGATGCTGCTCAACCAGTACTTCTCCTTCAACTCGCCGGTCTGGTTCAACGTGGGCACCCCCTCGCCCCAGCAGGTCAGCGCGTGCTTCATCCTCAGCGTCGACGACTCGATGGACTCGATCCTCAACTGGTACAAGGAGGAGGGCTTCATCTTCAAGGGCGGCTCCGGCGCCGGGCTGAACCTGTCGCGGATCCGCTCGTCGAAGGAGCTCCTGAGCTCGGGCGGCACCGCCTCCGGGCCCGTGTCGTTCATGCGCGGCGCCGACGCGTCCGCCGGCACCATCAAGTCGGGCGGCGCCACCCGTCGCGCGGCGAAGATGGTCGTGCTGGACGTCGACCACCCGGACATCGAGGAGTTCGTCGAGACCAAGGCCCGCGAGGAGGACAAGATCCGCGCGCTCCGCGACGCCGGCTTCGACATGGACCTCGGCGGCAAGGACATCACGAGTGTCCAGTACCAGAACGCCAACAACTCCGTGCGCGTCAGCGACGAGTTCATGAACGCCGTGGAGGCGGGCGACAAGTTCGGGCTGCGCGCCCGCATGGACGGCCGGGTGATCGAGGAGGTCGACGCCAAGGGCCTGTTCCGCAAGATCGCGCAGGCGGCCTGGGAGTGCGCCGATCCCGGCATCCAGTACCACGACACCATCAACGACTGGCACACCAACCCGGTCACCGGCCCCATCACGGCCTCCAACCCGTGCTCGGAGTACATGAGCCTGGACAACTCGTCGTGCAACCTGGCCTCGCTCAACCTGCTGAAGTTCCTGAGCGCCGACGGCACGTTCGACGCCGAGCTCTTCGTCAAGGCCGTCGAGCTCATCATCACCGCGATGGACATCTCGATCTGCTTCGCGGACTTCCCGACCGAGTCGATTGGCGAGACCACGCGCAACTTCCGCCAGCTGGGCATCGGCTACGCCAACCTCGGCGCGCTGCTCATGGCCATGGGCAAGGGCTACGACACCGACGGCGGCCGGTCGACGGCCGCGGCGATCACGTCCATCATGACCGGCACCTCCTACCGTCGTTCCGCCGAGCTGGCGGGCATCGTCGGTACCTACAACGGGTACGCGGAGAACGCGGAGGCGCACCAGCGGGTCATGCGCAAGCACCAGGCCGCCAACGACGACCTGCGTGTGCTGCCCGACGACCGGCAGTTGCATGCCGTGGCCTCCCGCGAATGGGATCACGTGGTGCAGCTCGGCGCCCGCAACGGCTTCCGCAACGCCCAGGCGTCGGTCCTGGCGCCCACCGGCACCATCGGCTTCATGATGGACTGCGACACCACCGGCGTGGAGCCGGACTTCTCGCTGGTGAAGTTCAAGAAGCTCGTCGGCGGCGGCTCCATGCAGATCGTCAACCAGACCATCCCGCGCGCCCTGAAGCGGCTCGGCTACAACTCGGAGGAGATCGACGGCATCGTCGAATTCATCTCCGCCAACGGACACGTCATCGGGGCTCCCGGCCTCGCCGCGGAGCACTACGAGGTGTTCGACACCGCCATGGGCGCACGCGCCATCAAGCCGATGGGGCACGTCCGGATGATGGCCGCGGTGCAGCCGTTCCTGTCGGGCGCCATCTCCAAGACCGTCAACCTGCCGGAGACGGCGACGGTCGAGGAGATCGAGGACGTCTACCTGCAGGGCTGGAAGCTGGGCCTCAAGGCGTTGGCCGTCTACCGCGACAACTGCAAGGTCGGCCAGCCGCTCTCCGACGGGAAGAAGGAGACCAAGGAGGAGAAGAAGGCCGAGCCCGAGGTGCGCATCGAGTACCGCCCGAAGCGGGCGCGGCTGCCCAAGTCGCGCGCCTCGCGCACCACGAGCTTCTCCGTCAGCGGCGCCGAGGGCTACATGACCTCCAGCGCCTACGAGGACGGCCGGATCGGTGAGGTGTTCCTCAAGCTCGGCAAGCAGGGCTCGACCCTCGCCGGCGTCATGGACGCGTTCTCCATCGCGGTGTCGATCGGCCTGCAGTACGGCGTGCCGCTGGAGAGCTTCGTCCAGAAGTTCACCAACCTGAAGTTCGAGCCGGCCGGCATGACCGACGACCCGGACATCCGGATCGCGCAGTCCTTCATGGACTACATCTTCCGCCGCCTGGCGCTGGACTACCTCAGCTTCGACGACCGCGCCGAACTGGGCATCTACACCGCCTCGGAGCGCGCCCGGTACGTGGAGACCGGCTCCTACCTGTCGGAGGAAGACGAGGCCGCGATGCCGGAGGCCGTGTCCCTGCGCAACGACGCCGGAGACGACTTCAAGGTCGACGGCGCCCGTCAGCCCTCACTCATCGACGCCCCGGCCCCGGCCGAGTTCGGCACCGCCCGCACGACGGCGGAGCTGATGGAGTCGTTGACCGGGCGTGAGGTCGACGCCCCGCTGTGCATGACGTGCGGCACGAAGATGCGCCCCAGCGGCTCGTGCTATGTCTGCGAGGGCTGTGGCTCCACCAGCGGCTGCAGCTGATCCGGTACCCGGGTCCACCGGGACACCGTGACGCGAGGGCGTCGGCCTCAGGGCCGGCGCCCTCGTTGTCCGCCCCGGCTTTTGCCGCCGCTGGGCACAATAGCAGCACCACCCACTGACATCGACGAGGAGCCAGATGATCTCCGTTGCGACCGCCGAACGCCTCGACCGGGCGGGTGTCGCCTGGCACCCGGGCGAGGGGGACCGGTTCGTGGTGCGTGCCGCCGACTTGGCCGACGAGGTGTTCACGCTGGCCAACATGGTCGTCGAGGCCCGCGAATACCCGTCGGGGACGCTGCTTGCCTTCAACGGCACGACGGAGTGGGCGCTCGACTCGCTCCCCGCCAGCAAGGCGCTGTGGCTGCCCCGTGAGGATCAGCTGCGCGAGCTGCTCGGCGGCACCTTCCGGTCCATGTCGCGGGCGGCGTCGGGGGAATTCTCCGTGGTCGTGGAGATCCCCGGGCAGCCCCCGCGGGCCTTCATCTCCCCGGACGCCGCCGAGGCCTACGCCGAGGCCCTGCTGGCGCTGGTCGCGGCGGCGGGGTGACCGGCGCCGGGACCAGCGGTCGGGATCAGATCGAGTACGCCAGCACGTAGGCGTCGTCGATGGCGTCGCCGACCTTCCGCGGCGACACGCAGTCGCCGACCGAGTGCACCTTCGCTCCGAAGGCAGCGGTGAGTGCGGAGGGCAGTGACGTCGCCGGCCGGACGCCGAACGCCGTCACGACGGTGTCGCATTCGAGGACGACGTCGCCGTCTGGGCCGGCCGCGCGCACCCCGTCGTCGGTGACCTCCCGGACGGTGTAACCGGTGAGGACCCGGACCCGGTTCTCGGCGAGGGAGCGCAGCAGGGAGATCCGGTTGAGGAACAACATGGCGCGCGCGATCACGTCGACCATCTCGACGAGAGTCACCTCGTGCCCGTCCTCGGCCAGCTCCAAGGCGAGATCCGCGCCGGAAAGCCCGCCTCCGCAGACGACCACCCGGTGACCGGGTCGGCCTCCGGCGTGGCGGGCCGGGTAGAGCACCCCGCCCAGGTGGTCACCCTTGTCGTAGACGTGGACCCGGTGCCCCCGCAGGCCGGCGACGCGCGCGGCCTCGAGCCCCGCCGGTCCGGCGCCGACGACGAGGATCTGCTTGGGCGCGTCGGTCGGGGTCAGCCGCCACTCGAACTCATGGCTCACTTCCGGGTTGACGGCGCAGCCCAGCGCCTTGCCGTTGAACGCGTTACCGGTGCACAGCTGATTGCAGCGGATGCAGGGCCGGACCCGGGACTCCTCCCCGGCCCGGATCTTGGCGACGATGTCGGGGTCGGCGATGAGGCCACGGCCGATGCCGATCATGTCCGCCGCCCCGCGGGCCAGCAGTTCCTCCCCGCCGGCCGGGGTGATGTTGCCGCAGGCCGCCACCGGGATGTTCACGTGGGGTTTCACGGCCTCCGCCGCGCCCACCATGCAGTTGTCGCCCAGATAGTACGGCGGGAAGACGTAGTCCATGGCCTCGTAGGACCCCTCGTCGCAGAGCAGAAGATCGACACCGGCCCGCTCCAACTCCTGCACGATCGGGATGGTCTCCTCCGCGGTGCGGCCGCCCGGGAAGCGGTGGTCCACCGAGATGCGGAAGCTCACCGGAACCCCCGGCGCGTTGTGCTTGACCGCTGCGATGGCCTCGGCCGCGAACCGGCACCGGTTCTCCACTGAGCCGCCGTACTGGTCGGTGCGACGGTTCCAGCAGGCGCTCATGAACTGGTCGACCAGGTAGCCCGGCTCCATGCCGAGGCTCTGGCAGTACTGGTTGTTGCGCCCCAGGCCCATGGCGAGCTGGAGGGCCAGCTTGCCCCCGCGGCGTGGACGGCGTCAGCGATGGCGGCGAAGCCGGTCCTGGGATCCTCCTCCTTGAGGTCGTCATCCGAGACTATGACCGGACATTCTGTGCGCATTGACCGGGGTCGGTTGGGCGTAGGCTGGCGCGCGTGATCCCTCCTGTTGTCGACTCCGCGTGGCTGGCCGCCCACCCGGACGCTGTCGTCGCCGACGTGCGGCACTACCTCGACGGCCGTTCGGGCGGCGACGCCTACGCCGCCGGTCATCTGCCGGGTGCGGTCTTCGTGCCGATGGACGATGTGTTGGCGGGCCCGCCGTCGGCCGCCCGCGGGCGTCATCCGCTTCCGGATCCTTCGACGTTCGCGGAGGGGCTGGCCCATCTCGGTATCGGTGACACCGACACGGTCGTCGCCTATGACGACGCCGGCGGCGCCATGGCGGGACGCCTGGTGTGGCTGCTGCGGATCCTGGGCAGGGAGGCGGCTCTCCTCGACGGCGGCCTCCAGACGTGGGAGGGACAGTTGACCACCGACGTGCCGCGCCGCCCGCGAGCGGAGTTCGCCGTCAGGTCCTGGCCGGACGAGGCGCTCGCCGACATCGAGGACGCCTCCGAGGGGGCGTTCGTCATCGACGCCCGAGGCGCGGAACGCTTCCGAGGCGAGTCCGAGCCGATCGACCCCAAGGCCGGCCACATCCCCGGCGCGCGCAGCTATCCGATGACTGGGAACCTGGACGCGGAGGGCCGGTTCCTCAGCCCGGCGGCGCTGCGGGCGCGGTTCGCCGCCGTCGACGACGCGGCCGACGTCATCTCGTACTGCGGGTCCGGGATCACCGCGTGCCACAACCTCATCGCGATGGAGTACGCGGGCCTCGGCCGCGGGCGGCTGTACTCGGGATCGTGGAGCCAGTACAGCCACACCTCGCGCCCGGTCGCGACGGGGGAGTAGCCGCGCAACCGGTGAGCACTGCCCAGGGGTGACCGGCGGGGCCCGGTCGCGGTGGGCCGGGCGTCGGGCAAGGCACGCCGTCCTTTCGGCGTGCCGAGGGCGCCCGTGGGCGAGGCCGGGCCCCGTCGGGCACCCCTGACCAGGGCCCCTTCCCCATAAGACGCGATCGGGGCGGCAAGGGCGCGCCCGGTATCCTTGGCCGGGTACGTCCACGCCATTGGAGGATCCCCATGCCGGCACTCCGGTCCCGCACCACCACCCACGGCCGCAACATGGCGGGCGCACGCGCCCTGTGGCGGGCCACCGGCATCACGGACTCGGACTTCGGCAAGCCGATCGTGGCGGTGGCGAACTCCTTCACGCAGTTCGTGCCCGGGCACGTCCACCTCCGCGACATGGGCAAGCTCGTCTCCGAGTCCATCGCCGAGGCCGGCGGCATCGGCCGCGAATTCAACACGATCGCCGTCGACGACGGCATCGCCATGGGCCACGGGGGCATGCTCTACTCGCTGCCCAGCCGCGAGCTCATCGCCGACTCCGTGGAGTACATGGTCAACGCGCACTGCGCCGACGCGCTGGTGTGCATCTCCAACTGCGACAAGATCACCCCCGGCATGTTCCTGGCCGCGCTGCGGCTCAACATCCCCACCGTCTTCGTCTCGGGCGGGCCCATGGAGGCCGGCCGCGCCGTCGTCAAGGATGGCGTCGTGCGCTCGCTCGATCTCGTCGACGCGATGGTCTCCGCGGTCGATCCGAGCGTCACTGACGACGAGCTGGACCGCATCGAGGCCAACGCCTGCCCCACCTGCGGCTCGTGCTCGGGCATGTTCACCGCCAACTCGATGAACTGCCTGCTAGAGGCCATCGGGCTCGCGCTGCCCGGTAACGGCTCGACGCTGGCCACGGCCGCGGCCCGCAAGGGCATCTTCCAGGAGGCCGGCCGGCTGGTGGTCGAGCTCGCGCGCCGCTGGTACGACGACGAGGACGCCACCGTGTTGCCGCTGTCGATCGCCACGAAGGCGTCGTTCTCCAACGCGATGAAGCTCGACGTCGCCATGGGCGGCTCCACCAACACGGTCCTGCACCTTCTGGCCGCCGCGCAGGAGGCCGGGGTCGACTTCACCATGGCCGACATCGACGCCATCTCCCGCGTCACCCCGTGCCTGGCGAAGGTGGCGCCGAACTCGCCGAAGTACTACATGGAGGACGTGCACCGCGCCGGCGGCATCCCCGCGATCCTCGGCGAACTGCACCGCGGCGGGAAGCTCGACGACCAGGTCTCCTGCGTCCATTCGCCGTCGCTGCAGCAGTGGATGGACGACTGGGACATCCGCGGCGGGAAGGCGAAGCCGGAGGCGGTCGAACTGTTCCACGCGGCCCCCGGCGGGGTCCGGACCACGGAGGCGTTCTCGTCGACCAACCGCTGGGACACCCTCGACACCGACGGCGAGAACGGCTGCATCCGCTCCGTCGAGCACCCCTACACCCTTGACGGGGGCCTGGCCGTCCTGACCGGCAACCTCGCCCCCGACGGCGCGATCGTGAAGACCGCCGGCGTGCCGGAAGCCCAGTGGGAGTTCACCGGCCGGGCGGTGGTGACCGAGTCGCAGGACGACGCCGTCGAGGCCATCCTCGGCAAGCGCATCCAGCCCGGCGACATCGTCATCGTCCGCTACGAGGGCCCCAAGGGCGGCCCCGGCATGCAGGAGATGCTGTACCCGACGTCGTACCTCAAGGCGCTGGGCCTCGGCCCGCAGTGCGCGCTGATCACCGACGGCCGGTTCTCCGGCGGGTCCTCCGGCCTGTCCATCGGGCACGTGTCCCCGGAGGCTGCCTCGGGCGGCGCCATCGGCCTGGTCGAGGACGGCGACACCATCACCATCTCGATCCCGCAGCGCTCGATCACCCTCAACGTGGACGACGAGACCCTCGCAGCCCGCCGTGCCGCGCAGGATGCCGCGGGATGGGCGCCGAAGGCACGCGAGCGTGAGGTGTCGACGGCGCTGAAGATCTTCGGGATGTTGGCGCAGTCCGCCGACAAGGGTGCGGCCCGCAAGCTGGGCTGACCCGCCGCCGCGGGGAGGGCCGGCCTAGAGCCAGCCCTTGAGCTTGAACACGGTGTACATGCCGACGCCCGTGAGCAGCATCAGCACCACCGCGAACGGATAGCCCCACGTCCAGGTCAGTTCCGGCATGTGGGCGAAGTTCATTCCGTAGGTGCCGGTGACGAGGCTGGGCACGAACAGCACGCCGGCCCAGGCCGCGATGCGACGGGAGTCCTCCGCCTGCTTGAGGCTCGCCGCCGTCATGTGGCTGACCTCCTCGTTCTGGCGCTGGGCCTGCAGCGAAATGTGCAGGTCGAGCGTGCCCTTGAGCGTCTCGCGGAGCACGTCGACGCGCTCGATGAGGGCGATGGCGTGGTCCTCGATGTCGCGCAACTCCTGGCGGCGGCGCTCCCCGGCGCTGGCGAACACCCGGTCGCCGCGGACGCCGTCGATGATCTGCTTGATGGGCCGCACGGCGCGCTGGAAGTCGATGACCTCCCGCGACAGCTGGTAGATGCGCTTGGACACCCGCGAGCTGCCGGTGAACACCTGCGTCTCGATCTCGTCGATGTCGTTCTCGATGCCGAGCACGACCGGCAGGTAGTCGTCGACGATCACGTCCAAGAGCCCCAGCAGCACCACGCTGGGCCCCTTCGCCAGCACCGACGGCGTCGACTCCAGTTCCCGGCGGATGCGGGTGAGGTCCGGCGTCTCGGAGTGCCGGACCGTGATGACGAAGCGGTCGCCGACGAAGGCGTGCACCTCGCCGAAGTCGACGGTCTCGGAGCGGTCGATGTAGCGGGCGGCGCGCAGGACGAGGAACAGCGTGTCCTCGTACCGCTCGAACTTCGGCCGCTGGTGCGCCGTCAGGGTGTCCTCGACGGCGAGGGGGCTGAGGTGGAACTCCGCCGCGACCGCCTCCATCTCGGCGTGGCGCGGGCGGTAGAGCCCGATCCAGGCGAAGGCGTCCGGGTGCGCGGCGAGTAGCCGGAAGGCCTCGTCGAAGCTGGTCGGGGTGGCGATGCGCTTCCCCGCGACGTAGATGCCGGCATCGACGATGGGGTTGGTGCGCGGCGCGGTGGTGTCGGCAGCCCCGGTCGGGGGCTCCTCGACGGGGCCGGGCGCCGATGCGCCGGTGCGCCGGCGAAGCGTCCGCAACAGCCGCTCGGTGGATCTGCTCTGCTCCGCCATGGCACCTCCCCGTCCGTTCCCGGGCCGAGCCTACTCCGCGGCTGGCACTGCCTCGGCTCGGTCGCGGCGCGTGACGACCCAGACCACCACGGCCGCACCCGCCGCGAGCACGGCCACCGTGAGGGCGGGGGACCGCTCCCAGAGCCGCACGACGGCGTACCACCCGATGAACCCGACCGTGCCGTACATGAACGCCCAGATGATGCAGCCGACGGTGACCGCGGGCAGATAGCGCCGCAGCGGCATCCGGGTGACGCCGGCCGCGAGGTTGACCATCGTCTGGATCCCGACGGTGAGGAACGACAGCGACACGGCCGGGGCGCCCCACCGGTTGAGCCACCGGGCGCCACTCGCGTAGTGCGGGGAGGTGAGGAGCCGCTGCCAGCGGGTGCGCTCGGCGCCCGCCGCGAGGCCCCGGCCGAGCCAGTACGTGGCGTTGGCGCGGGCCATGACGATGGCGAACAGTGCGACGACCACGACCGCGAACGGTGCGTTCCACGAGGTGGGGTCGAACACGGGCGGTCTCTTCCGTTCCGGGCGGGGGAGGGTCGGCCCAGTCTACCCGTCAGCCCAGGAGCGCCCCGACCGCGACGATGATCGGCACGCTGAGGGCGGTCGACCACAGGGTCGTGGCCTAGACGAGCTGCAGCCCGACGCCGTAGCGGATCGCGTGCACGAACACGACCTGCGCCGTAGGGAGCGCGGCGAGCACCACGGCCGCCTGCAGAGACGGGCCGCTGACGCCGGCGGCGAGGCCGATGAGCAGCGCGACGGCGGGCACCACGACCGTCTTCGTCGCGATGGCCGCCACCGAGCGCGCCGACAGGTGTCGCGGCAGGGGGCTGGCGTGCAGCGACATCCCGAACGCCAGCAGCATCGCGGGGATGCCCAGGTCCGCCAGCAGGGTGGTCGGGCCCCACAGCACCGGCGGGGGCCGCCAGCCGGTGAGGTTGAGCGCGAGCCCCGTCAGCCCGCCCAGCACCAGGGGGTGCGTGCCGAAGCTCCGCACGACGGAGCGGCCGCGCCCCGACGGCGACGACTCCAGCACCGCGACCGCACTCGGCTGCAGGAGCAGCACCTGCAGGAGAATCGCCGGCGCCGCCCAGGCCGGGTCGCCGAGCACGAACGCCGACACGGGGATGCCGAGGTTCCCGGCGTTGACGTAGCTCGTGGCGAGGTAACCCATCGCCGCCTCGGCCCGCCCGGATGCCCAGCGCCGCCAGGACACGACGGCGAACCCGACCCCGCTCAGCACGCACGCCGCGCCGAACACCGCCACGTGAGGACCGACGAGGAGGTCAAGGTCTGCGCCGGACACGGCCACCAGCACCACCGCCGGTTGGCCGATGACGAACGCCACGTCGCCCAGCGCCTTCTGCGCCCCCCGGTCGACGGCGGAGAACCTGGCGAGCAGGTACCCGACGGCGATCACGATCCCGATCGTCGCGAATCCCTCCAGCGCCGCCCACATGGCCCTCAGCCTAGGGCGCGACCGCTCGTGGGGCGTCGCGGGCTTTGCTAGGTTGACGGCCAAGGAGGTGACCGAGATGGCCGACTACCGCGACTTCGACTTCGACGCCACGCAGCGGCACGCATGGGAGGAGTTCACGCTCCGCCTGGACGAGGTGCTGTCCGTCATGGACGCCACCGCGGATCTGACGATCTCCGCGGCCGGCCCGGACGACATCCCCACCCGCCCCGGCCTCCGCTTCTCGATGGTGCGCCCCGGCAGCATCACCGCGTTCGTGACCGGCTCGGACGGGGGCCGCGCGACCGCCGCCGAGGCCGAACAGCTGCGCGCACTCGGCTGGGAGGAGCCCACCGAGGCGGCGCCCCAGTTCCACGCCGAGGCCGATCAGGAGGCGTCGTCGGGGCTGGCGGCGCTCGCGTCCGCCACTCTCACGTCGGTGTTCGGGGTCCTGCACCCCGTGTTCCTGCACCCGGACCAGCTCGCCGAGATCCTCCAGGGCGAGGCGGCGTGGACCCCGCTCACGCCGCGCAAGTTGTCGCGGGAGGAGACCGCCGTCATGCCCGGGTCCCGGCCGGAACTCGACTCGCTCGTCGACGACGAGCTGCGCCGCGTCTTTGGGCATCCGCCGCTGCGCAATGAGGTGGGCGACGTGGCCATCCGCGTCGGCTCCACCATGGTGTTCCTGCGGAGCACCACCGACGCGGCCGAACTCCTGCTCTTCTCCGCCCTCGTCCACGACGTCGAGGGCCGGTCCCGGGCGTGCGAGGTCCTCAACGACCTCAACGTGGAGACCCGCTTCGGCAGGTTCGCGCTCCACCGCGACCGCGTGTTCGTGCAGTTGACCGTGCCGGCGCAACCGTTCGTCCCGGCGCACCTGCACCAGGCACTGGCCCACCTCAGCCAGATCGCTGACGGCATCGACGACGACCTCGCCACCAAGCTCGGCGGCCGCACCACGTTCTGACGCGCGGCGCACCGGCGCCCGCCGGACGGCCCCGAGCACTAGAGTGGGAGACATGACGACCGATCCCCTGCCGGTGAGCTACTTCACGCGACTCGACGCCGAGGAGTGCTGGGCGCTGCTCGCGGAGGGCGACGTGGGCCGCATCGCGTGGCTCGCACCCGACGGGATCTCGGTCGTCCCCGTCAACTACCACCTGGTCGAGCGGTCCATCGTCTTCCACACCTCGGAGGGATCCTTCCTCGCCCGCCTCGCGGAGCGCACCGAGGTCGCGTTCCAGGTCGACGAGATCGACCCCGAGACCGCCACGGGCTGGTCCGTGCTGGTACGCGGGGAGAGCGGGCCGGCGGACGGGCAGGTGTCGAGCGTCAGTTGGCTCGACGGCACCGTCGGGCTCGCCGTCACGGCCGCCTCCATCGCGGGGCGCGTCGTGTCCGGCCAGAAGAAGTGAATCGACAGGAGGAGTCCACCATGACCGATCGCACCTCACCCCTGGTGGTCGTCGGCGTCGACGGCAGCGACGACGGCCTGCGCGCCGTCCGCTTCGGAACGGGCACCGTGCTGCGCTACGGCGGTGAACTCCTGCTCGTCAACGCCGTCGACGACACCCTGATGGCCGGCGCCTGGGGCGTCGTCTACGACCCCGAGGTCCTGCAGGCCGCCGGGGTCACCGCCAACGAGCAGGCCAAGGACGTCGCGCTCGGCATGGGACTCACCGAGGACAAGATCCGCACCGAGGTCGTCATGGGGTCGCCCGGCGGTGTGCTGACGCGTCTCAGCGAGGTCGCGGACCTGGTCGTCGTCGGCCGGCGCGCCGCCACCGGGCTCGAGCGCATGTTCGTCGGATCGACGTCGGTGGCCGTCGTGGCCAACGCGTCGTGCCCCGTCGTCGTCATCTCCGCGGCGGCGCACCCGAACCCGGTGGGCGAGAAGGGCCTGGTCGGGGTCGGCCTCACCACCGAGCCCGGCTCCGAGAAGGTGCTGGAGGCCGGCTTCGTCCAGGCCGAGCGGCTCGGCGCGCCGCTCGAGGTCGTGCACGCGATCCAGCCCCCCGTCGGACTGTTCGCGCGCAAGCTGAGTCCGACTCAGCTCGACGAGCAGGTCCGGTTCGCCAAGGGAGGCATCGAGGCACTGGCGGAGAAGCTCGCGCTGCAGCACCCGGGTGTCCGCTACGAGGTCATCGTGGCGGCGGACAGCCCCATCAACGAACTGGTGACCCGCAGCGCCAACTACGACCTGCTCGTGCTCGGGGTGGGCGAGTCGCACCTGCCGGGCTTCGGGCTCGGCGGTCTGCTGCGCGGGCTCATGGCGCACGCCGAGTGCCCGCTCTACATCACTCGATGACGGACGCGCACACCGCGCCGACAGTCGAGGTCGATCCGTCCCTGCCGATCGCGGCGGAGGCGGAGCGCATCGCCGCGCTGATCCGCGACCACCAGGTGGTGGTCGTGGCGGGCGAGACCGGATCGGGAAAGACGACTCAGCTGCCGAAGATCTGCCTGCTCGCAGGCAGGGAGCGCATCGCGCACACCCAGCCGCGGCGCATCGCGGCGCGCACCGTGGCACAGCGGATCGCGGCCGAATGCGGCGTCGAGCTCGGGGACTTCGTGGGCTACCAGGTCAGGTTCACGCGGAAGGTGTCGGCCGAGACCCGCATCAAGGTGATGACCGACGGCATCCTGCTCTCGGAACTCACCCACAACCGGCGCCTCAGCCGCTACGACACGATCATCATCGACGAGGCGCACGAGCGCAGCCTCAACATCGACTTCCTGCTCGGCTACCTCAAGCAGCTGCTGCCGGCGCGCCCGGACCTGCGGGTCATCGTGACGTCGGCGACCATCGACACCGCGCGGTTCTCGGCGCACTTCGACGACGCCCCCGTCGTGGAGGTGTCAGGGCGCACCTACCCGGTGGAGACGCGCTACCGGCCGCTCACCGAGGACGAGGACGAGATCGACGGGATCGTGGGCGCGGTCGAGGAGATCGTCACGGAGTCGACCACGGGAGACATCCTCGTGTTCCTCAGCGGAGAGCGGGAGATCCGTGACGCCGCGGACGCCGTCGAGAAGCTGGGCACCGGCCTGGAAGTCCTGCCGCTGTTCGCCCGCCTGTCCGCCGCCGACCAGCAGCGCGTGTTCCAACCGCACGGCGGGCGCCGTGTGGTCCTCGCCACCAACGTGGCCGAGACGTCCATCACGGTCCCGGGGATCCGCTACGTCATCGACACGGGGACGGCGCGCATCTCGCGCTACTCGGCCCGCACCAAGGTGCAACGCCTCCCCATCGAGCCGGTCTCCCAGGCGTCGGCCAATCAGCGCGCCGGGCGATGCGGGCGCCTCGGCCCGGGCATCGCGATCCGCCTGTACAGCGAGGAGGACTTCGAGTCGCGTCCCCTGTACTCGGAGCCGGAGATCCTGCGCACCAACCTCGCCACTGTCATCCTGCTGATGGCGCAGGCCGGCCTGGGCGACGTCGAGAACTTCCCCTTCGTCGAAGCCCCGGTGCTGTCGCAGATCAACGACGGCGTACGCGTCCTCACCGAGCTGGGCGCCCTGCATCCGCGCAAGCGCCACGACCACGTCCGGCTGACTCGCACGGGGCGCATGCTGGCCCGGCTCCCCGTCGACCCGCGCCTCGGCAGGATGCTCGTCGAGGGCTCCCGGCGGCGCACCCTCGGCACGGTGCTGATCCTCGTCGCGGGACTCACCGTGCCCGACGTCCGCGAACGCCCCGCCGAGTTCCAGGCCCAGGCCGACCAGCTGCACCGCCGATTCTGGTCCGGCGACGACCCCGCGCCCGAGCAGCCCGCTCCCTCCGCGGAGCCGGCCCGACACACGGTGCACACCGGGACCCGGCCCGAGGCGGCCGCCGCTGCCCCGCTTGAGGGCGGCGACTTCGAGGTGCTCCTCAACGTGTGGACCTACCTGCGGCGCCGTCGCCGCGAGCTATCGGGCAGCGCGTTCCGCCGCATGTGCCGCGCCGAGTACCTCAGCTTCGTCCGCTTCCGGGAGTGGGAGGACCTGGTGTCGCAGCTGAAGGAGGCGGTCCGGGAACTGGACCTCGACACCTCCGGATCGGGGCCCATGTCGGAGGTCCTCACCTGTCTGCTGACCGGCCTGCTGTCGAACGTCGGGCTGGCCGAGGTGGACAAGAGCAAGCCCACGCCCGGGAAGAGGCGTCCGCTGACGATGTATCTCGGCGCACGCGGGGCGAGGTTCGCGATCCAGCCCGGCTCGTCCCTCGCCCGGCGCACGCCGCCGCTGGTGATGGCCTTCGAGCTCGTGGAGACCTCGCAGCTGTGGGCGCGGACCGTCGCGGAGGTGCGCCCCGAGTGGATCGAGGCCGTGGGGGGTCACGTCCTCACGCGGACGGTCTCCGAGCCGCGGTGGTCGCAGCGGACCGCCACGGTGATCGCCAGCGAACGCCTCACCCTCTTCGGGGTGCCCATCGTTGCGGGCCGGCGCACCAACTACGCGGCCGACCACCCGGCCGAGGCCCGCGAGATCTTCCTTCGATCCGCGCTCGTGGAGGGGGAGTGGGAGACCCGCAACAAGCTGGTGACCGCCAACCGGGCCGTGCTGGTCGAGGCGACGACCCTGACGGACCGGATGCGTCGGCCCGACCTGCTCATCTCCGACGAGGCGCTGTTCGAGTTCTACGACTCCAGGGTGCCCGGCGACGTCGTCTCCGGCGCCACGTTCGACCGCTGGCTGCGCGGGCTCCCGCCGGCGGAATGGCCGCGGCTCACGCTGGACGACGCGGTCGTCGACGCGGACGCGCTGCGCCCCGACGACTACCCCGACCACTGGCTGGTCGGGCAGCACCGGCTGCCGATCCGCTACGTGTTCGACCCGGGCGCGGGCGGCGACGGCGTGACGGTCACCGTCCGGCTGGAGTTGCTCAACCAACTCGACGGCGCGCCGTTCAGCTGGCAGGTGCCCGGGCTGCGTCGCGAGCTCATCACCGAGCTGATCCGCACCCTGCCCAAGGCCCAGCGGACCAGCTTCGTCCCCGCACCGGATTACGCCCGCCGCGCGCTCGACCACATGGCGGAGCGCGGGCTCGTGGGCCGAGGTTCCTTGAGCGAGGCCCTCGCCTCGACGCTGACCGCCCTCACCGGCACCGTCGTCGCGCCCGGCGACTTCCGCCCCGAGGCGTTGAGCAGCCACCTGCGGCCGACGTTCGTCGTCACCGACAACGGCCGCGAGGTGGCGCGCGGGGCCGACCTCGACGCCCTCGTGGAGCGCCTAGCGCCGCGGGTGGCCGCGAAGCTGACGCGGTCGGCGGGCGACCTCGCCCGTACCGGTCAGCGGAGCTGGACCTTCGGCGCAGTGCCGCGGCGCATCACGGTCGCCGCAGGCGTGATCGGCTATCCGGCGCTCGTCGACGAGGGGTCCACGGTCGGGCTGCGGGTCCTGGACGCGCCCGCCACCGCCGACCGCTCCCACGTGCTGGGGGTGCGCCGGCTCCTGACGCTCACGAACCCGGACCCGGTCAAGTGGGTCGTGGGGCACCTCGGCCGCGACGAGAAGCTCGCGCTCGCCAACTCGCCCTACCCCAGCGTCCCTGAACTCCTCGCGGACGCGTGGCTGAAGGCCGGCGAGCAGCTCGCCGCGGAGCAGGGCCCCGTCGTCGAGGTCCGCGACGAGGAGGCCTACGCCCGCGTCGCCCTGGCCGTGCGGCAGGAGTGCCCGGGCCGCACCCGTCAGGTCGTGGCGACCGTCGCGCAGGCCCTGACGTCGCTGACGCGGGCCCGGCTGCTGCTGGGGTCGATGGCCGAGGCGGATCCGGTGCGCCGTGACGTTACGACCCAGCTCGACAACCTGTTCTTCCCCCGCTTCATCTCCGCCACCCCGGACCCCTGGTTCGGCCACCTGCCGCGCTACGCGCAGGGCGCCGTCGCGCGGATCGAGGCGGCCCTGGCGAACCCGGCGCGCGACGCCCGGCTCCGGGCTGAGGTGGACGAGATGGAGGACCTGTACGCGGACCTGACCGCCGCCCAGCCGCCGGGGCCCCTGCCGGCCCCCGTCGAGGAGATCGCGTTCCTGCTGGAGGAGTTCCGCGTGAGCCTGTTCGCTCAGCAGCTCCGCACCGCGGTCCCCATCTCCGCCAAACGGGTCAGACAGGCGATCCGTCAGGCCCGTTGAGCCGGCTCAGGAACGCTGAGCACCCCAGAAGCCGTCCTCCGCGAACAACCGCTCAACCATCCCTTCGAGAAGGCCGGCTTCGAAAACCACGTCCAGCACGGTGTAGCGCTTGCGGATGGTCTGAGCCCTCAGGTAGGTCTGGCGGAACCGGTCCCAGTCGAGATCGATGTCGTCGGGATGGGCTGGGGCGCCGGCGGCCCTCAGGCGTCGTTGCACCTCGGCGGCGGGCAGAAGCTGATCGCGAAGCCGGGGCGCGATCCTGTGCCACTCCCGGGTCAGCCTGGTCAGGCGCGCCTCGAGCTCGGCAGGAGTCACCCACTTGGCGAGAGTCTGCTGCACCGTCTCCTCCACCAGCTGCGGGTTCGGGTTGAGGGACCGGACGTGTCGTTCGAGCTCCTCGCGGGACCTCCACGCCGCCACGGCCGCGCCGACGTCGAGGTGGGCCACGTCTGTGCCGAGCAGGTCCTCGTACAGGGCCGCGATCGCGACCGTGCCCAGGCCCACCTTGAAGCCGTGCGAGAGCCGCGGCTTCTGCTCCACGCCGTGACCCTCCATCTCCCACAGGTGGCTGAACTGGTGTTCGGCACCGGACGCCGGCCGCGACGACTGGTGGGCCTGCATCGCGAGGCCGGACATGATCAACCCCTCCGCCAGCGCTCCCACCGCGTCGACGTCTCCGGCGGCCAGGGCCTCCGGCCGTGCGACGGCGGCGCCCAGCGTCCCTTGGACCTTGTCCCACACAGCCTGGTCGATCGGCTCGACGCCGAGCACGTCAGCCAGGATCCAGTCTGCGCCGGAGGTGACCTTGCCCAGCAGATCGCCGTAGCCCGACGCCGTCATGACCGACGGCGCGGCTGCCATGATGTCGAGATCCGCGACGCACGCGCGGGGCGCGGGGCAGGCGAGGGTCTGCTTGAACCCGTCGACGGCGATGGAGGCCCCGAACGCCGTGTAGCCGTCCATCGACGCGGCGGTCCCGACGATGATGTAGCCCCGCTCCAGTTCGCCGCTGGCCCTCTTGACGATGTCGTTGAGCGTCCCGGCACCCACCGCCACAGGAACCGCGTCGATGAACGCGAGGTGGTCGCGCAGCTCGACGATGTTCTCGTAGCGGGCGTACAGCTCGGGATCGCCCGGGAACACGTAGGGCTCGTGGCATGCGACGCCGGAGGCGGTCAAGGCCCGCTGGACGCCCTGGCCCGCCACCACCATGGTGCGGTCGTCGGCGACGACGATCGCCGACCGGCCCGGGTAGAGGTCGGCGAAGACCCCCGGGATTTCTCGGATGGCACCTGAGCCGAGCACGACACGCCTGGTGTCGCCCGCGTCTGCAAGTGCCGCCTGGATCTTGTCTGACATGCGCCGACTCCTCACTTCGCTGCTTCGTGGTCGACCACCTGGTGGGTGAGTTCGGCCATCTGGGGGTAGGACTGGCAGTACCGGTCGACGTAGAACTGGTACTCCTCGTGGCGGGCGGGATCCGGCTCCAAGCGCTCGACCTCGTGCACCATGTGGTCGGCGGCATCCTGGATGTCGCGGTAGAGGCCCGCGCCGACCGCCGCCAGCATGCAGGTGCCGAGGACCACGGCGTCGCCCACCTCGGTGAGCGTCACGGGGACGCCGGTGACGTCGGCATGCATCTGCATCCACTCGCGCGAGTTGGTGGCGCCGCCGCACGCGACGATCTCGGACACCTCGAAGCCCTGGCTCTCCATGGCGCGAAGGTTGTGCGCGGTCCCGTAGCAGACCGACTCCTGGATGGCGTGGTAGAAGTGGGCCGGCGTGTGGTGCAGGGACAGGCCCCAGATCATGCCTCGGGCCTTGGAGTCCGTGTAGGGCGTGCGGTTGCCCTGGAAGTACTCGTTGATGATCAGGCCGTCGGATCCGACGGGGATCTCACGGGACTTGCGGTTGAGGATGTCGTAGGCGTTGAGGCCGCTGGTCTCGGCGGCGGCCACCACGTCGGGGGCGAAGTTGTCCTTGAACCACTTGAGCACCGAGCCGGTGGAGACCTGCCCGCCCTCGACGGTGTACTGGCCCTTGATCACGCCGTCGGTGTAGGCGCCGAAGAAGCCCGCGCCGTGGATCTCGGCGGCGGTCTGCCCCGTCAGGACATGCGAGGAGCCGGTGATGAGGGCCATCTTGCCCGGAGTGACGACGCCGAGCCCGATCTGCCCGGCCCACGCGTCGGCCGGTCCCTGCGCCACCGGGATCCCCGGAACAAGCCCGAGTGCAGAGGCGGCCGCGGGGGTCAGGCCACCGACGGGGGTACCGAGATCCAGCACCCGGTCAGGGATCTTGTCAAAGACGTCGCCGCATCCGATGGTCTCGTAGAAGTCCACCGGCCAGCCGCCGTGGGCGCGGTTGTGGTACATGCGCAGTGCCGCGGAGTTGATGTTGACGCTCCACTCGCCGGTCAGCTTGTGGGTGACCCAGTCGGGCGCATCGACGAGACGGTGCGCCGCGCGGTAGACGTCGGGCTCGTTCTCCTTGATCCAGGCCGCCTTGAACGGGTACCACTCGGCGGTGGCGGGTGCGGTGCCGGCCCCGTTGTAGAGGCGGGCCACCGAATCGGAGGACTCGGCGCGGGCGGCCTGCTGCGTCGCCCGGACGTCCATCCACATGATGGCCGGCCTGAGCGCGTCGCCTCGCCCGTCCATGGCCACCACCGTCATGGTGGTCGCGTCGCACGAGATGCCCGCGATCGACGCGGCGGGCACGCCGGAGTTGGCGAGTGCCTTGCGGGATGAGGCCTGGAGGGCCTCCCACCAGTCGTCCGGGTGCTGCTCCGCCCATCCGGGCCGAGGATGGTGGGTCTTGTAGGCGGTGGCCGCGAACGTCACGGGACGTCCGGTGAGGTCGAAGATCGCGACGCGGCAGCTCTCCGTGCCGAAGTCGATCCCCATCAGGTAAGGGCCGTCGATGCTCATGATGAACCTTCTTCGTTGAGTGTTCGTGGGTCAGGGGTGTCAGTTGTCGTTGTCGTCTGTCCAGCCGAGCTCGTCCCAGATCTCTGCAGGGATGAGCCGGTCGATGCGGTCCAGGACGTAGGTGGGTCGGGCGCTCTCGGGAAGCGCCGCGACATCCGCGGCTGTGGCCTCGCCGGTGAGGACGAGAGCCGATGGCATGGCCGCGTCGAGTGCCATTTGGATGTCAGTGCCGAGGCGGTCGCCGACCATGACTGCGTCGGCCGGCTCGAGGCCAAGGCCCGCCATCGCCTCGTGCAGCATGACGGGGGAGGGCTTGCCCAGGCTGACCGCGCAGGGGACGCCCGTGCAGGCCTCGATCGCGGCGGTGATGGCTGCGCAGTCCGGCTCGCCGCGGCCACCGGGGAACGGGCAATACCGGTCGGGGTTCGTCTGGATGAGGAAGGCACGCTTGTGGTACCAGATGGCGTCGAACGCGATCTGCAACTTCCGGTAGTCGAACGTCCGGTCGTAGGAGGCGATCACGATGTCGATCTCCGAGGGATCCTCGCTCAACCGGAACCCGGCGCCCAGCAACGCGGCCCGCAGCGGCTCCTCGCCGATGCAGAAGAGCACCGCGTAGGGGTGGTGCTCGGTCAGCCACCGGACGGTCGTGACCACCGTGTTGGCGATGTCCTCCAGGTCGGTGGGCAGGCCCAGCCGGGCGAGCTTGCGCTGGTACTGGAGCGGGTCCTTCGTCGGGTTGTTCGACAGGAAGCGCACCGGGATCTCCCTGCGCCTCAGCTCGCGGATCATCCGGGCCGCACCGGGAAGCAGATGGTCGCCCAGATAGATGGTTCCGTCGAGGTCGAAGATGTAGGCGCCCTTCAGCTCGGTCGGGGCTGAGACGGCTGCGGTCACGTCGGTCATGAGTGCTCCTGGTTGTTGCTCAGCCGACGATGCCGGCGACGGTGAGCACGATCGTGGTGGAGACCCAGATCGCCATGGCGGGGGGATCGATGTGGGTCGTGCCGCGCACGTGGAGGAGGTTGGACTGGAGCTCGGCGAGGAACGCCGACAGCATGCCGAACAGGGCGGCGATCAGCAGCGCGGCGACGGCCACCCAGCTGATCTGGTCTCCCCACTCCCCCCAGGTGAAGCCGCTGCCGGCGAGGATGGGCATGAACTTGATGGCGGCGAGGCCGCCGATGATGGTGATGTGGTGCTGGACCGGCATCTCGTGGCCGAGGATCAGGAAGAGGATCACCACGGCGGAGAACCCGAACGCGAAGGTGTGTGCCCACGCCTCGGCCCCGGGGAAGAACGTGGCGAGGGCGATGGAGGAGCCGCCGCCCAGGATGCCGAAGAAGGCGCCCAGGGTCAGGTACTGGGCCGGCCGCTGCTGCCACTTCAGCCAGAAGCTCTCGTCGTTGGAGGCGATACGGCGCCAGAGCGATGAGGCGTCGCGGTTCATCTTCTCGGGGTTCAGCAGGCTGCCGCCGCCGAAGACGAGTCGGGCTGCGACGGCGGACAGGAACACGGTCAGGGCAACGGAATCCGTGTGCGTGCCGAACCACGGCAGCATAGAGATGCCGATCTGGGTGAGGTAGCCGAGGAGTCCGAAGACGGCGCCCACCAGCAGCACGCTGGGCCGGCCGAGCCGGGCGAGCGGTTCGGAGACGTCGCGCCCATCGGCGTAGCCGCGGTTGTGGGCGAAGGCCGCGGCGGCCACGCCGCCGGCGAAGGCGATGTGGGGGCCCATAAACGGCCCGAAGGCCAGGAAGTCGAATCCGGCCCCGGAACCCGTGGCGGCGAAGAGGCCCCACGAGACGAAGACGCAGATGCCGGTGACTCCGAATGCGTAGTTGGCTCCGATTGCGGCGCCGACGAAGCCGCCGGCCAGAGCGACGACCAGTCCGAGGAGGAAGACCCCCAGGGTGGCAGTGAACATCCTTGTTCTCCTGTTGGTGAGTGGTGTGGGTGTGTGGAGGAGCGGGTCAGCCGGCCGCGGGCGGCTCGTACGAGCACAAGGCGTCGACCTTGTCTGCGGAGGCGGAGGCGGGGTCGAACTCGTAGCCCAGGAACTCGCTGGCGAGCCGGAGCGCCAACTGCTCACCGATGACACGCTGGCCGAGACAGAGCACCTGGCCGTTGTTCGAGAGCACGAGGCGCTCGACGGAGAACGAGTCGTGGGCCGTGCTGGCTCGGACTCCGGGCACCTTGTTCGCGGAGATTGCGACGCCCATGCCGGTGCCGCACACGAAGATTCCCCGGTCAGCCTCGCCCGCGGCGATCTTGCGTGCCCCCGCGACGGCGAGGTGCGGGTAGGCGGTCGGATCCGTGTCAGCGTTCACGCCGACGTCGATCACCTTCTCGACGCGCTCATCGCTCTCCAGCATCCGCCTGATGGCGTCCTTGTAGCCGACTCCGGCCTGATCGGCGGCCAGCACTACACGAAGTCCCATGGTGTTCCAACTCCTCGGTCTCGCGGCTGCTCTGCCGCGTCTAACCAAACAGTAACACCATCAATGGTGAAAATACCAGCAAGGATGTGAAAAATGAGGGCTCGTGGTGATAACTATTAGTCTGAGGGCCCCTGCGGCGTTGCCACCGTGACGCGGGCGCCCCACTCGCCGAGCCGTCGAAGGTCCTCCGGGTCGATGCCCGGGTCGACGATCACGTGATCGAAGTCGGCGAGGTCCGCGAACGCGTGGAGGGCCTTGCGCTGCAACTTCGTGTGGTCCAGCAGCAGCACCTTGGTGCGGGCGGAGCGCATCATGGCCTTCTTCACGGCCACGACGGCCTCGTAGGGATGGAAGCACCGACCGTCGGAGATTCCTGAGGCGGACAGGACGCAGAAGTCGATGTCCATCCCATGCAGGGTGGAGGTCGCCGTCGGTCCGAGGACGGCGTCGGCCCACCCCTCGTACGTGCCGCCGGTCAGGAAGAGGCGCAGGTCCTGCGTCTGCGCGGCCTCCCGGGCCACCAGCAGCGAGTTGGTGATCACGGTGATGGGGGCCGACTTCGCCAGCTCGCGGACGACGTAGATGCCGCTGGTGGAGTCGTCGAGAACCACGGAACTGCCCGACGGGATGAGGTCGGTGACGGCTCGGGCCATCGCCTCCTTGCTCTCGGGTTCCTGCTCGATCCGGAACGAGGCGCTGGCCTCCTGCAGCCCGCTGGCTGCCGCTGAGACCTGCCCGCGATGCCGCTGGAGCAGCCCCGCCTCCTCAAGGGCGCGGACGTCCCGGTAGGCCGTCATGGTGCTGACCCCGGTATGCGCGACGATGTCCTCCATCGAGACGGAGCCGTGCTTGATCACGAGTTCGGCGATCGCGAGGTGTCTCGCCCGCTGTGGGGTGGGCCCTGCGGGCTTGGCGTTGTTGTCGTCAACCATGATTGAGCACTCCTCGACGTGCGACTCCCGGGTGCGAACCGGCAGTTGCACACTACTCCGGGTGGCACGATGGGGTCCGTGCCTAAGGACGTCGACGAACTCATCGCCCTGTTCGACCTGCAGACCACCGGGGAGAACCGGTTCCGCGGGCCGCATCCCAACACGCTGCTGCAAAGGCTGTTCGGGGGCCAGGTGCTGGGGCAGACGCTCGTCGCGGCCGCGCGGACGGTGCCCGACGAGCGGCTCGTGCACTCCCTCAACGCGTACTTCCTGCGGCCGGGCGCCATCGACCGGCCACTCGACTTCGAGGTCGAGGTCATGCGCGACGGCAACACGTTCAGCAACCGCCGCGTCATCACCCGCCAAGGTGACACCGTCATCTTCCAGATGACCGCGTCGTTCCAGGAGCCGGAGGACGGGCTCGACCACTCGGCCGCGCAGCCGACCGACGTCGCGGTGCCCGAGTCGTGCCCCTCGCTGCACGAGGTGCTGGAGCGCCGGTTCGGGGCCAGCGTCCGGCTGGTGTCGGAATGGGACGCCCTCGACGTGCGGCTCGCGGCGCGCCCCGACCTGGTCGAGGGCGGCGGCAACATGAAGGCCTGGGTGCGCACGCGCGAACCCATGCCCGACGACCCGCTGCTCCACTCCGCGGTGCTGGCCTACCTGTCCGACATCACGCTGCTCAGCGTGTCGACGGTGCCCCACGAGGTGGAGTTCCTGTCCCCGGCGATGCAGGCCGCCTCCATCGACCACGCGATGTGGTTCCATCGGCCGGTGCGGGTCGACGAGTGGCTGCTCTACGACATGACGTCGCCGTCGGCGTCGCACGCGCGCGGCTTCGCCATGGGACGGCTGTTCCAGGGCGGCAAGGCGGTGGCGTCGTGCGCGCAGGAAGGCCTCATCCGGGTCCTGGGCTGACATGGCAGCGGCCCCCTCCCCGGGGGTGGGGGAGAGGGCCGCTGGTTCGTGGGCCGGGCGTCAGGCGGCGAGGCCCTGGCTGGCGCGCAGCGTGGCGAGCGCCTGTCGTTCGATCTGGCGCACGCGCTCGGCGGTGATGCCCCAGTGCACGCCGATGTCGGCGAGCTTGGCCTGGCGGCCGTCGACGAGGCCGTAGCGGCGCCGGACGACATCCTGCGAGCGCTCATCGAGCTCCGACAGCATGCCCTCGAGGCGGGCGCGCTCCTCGGCGTCCAGGACCATCTCGTCCGGCCCGGGTGCCGTCTCGCGCGCGATCAGATCGCCCAGGGCCGTGTCGCCGTCGGCCTCGACGGGCGCGTCGAGAGAGACGTGGTCGCGGGAGTAGCGCAACAGGTCCACGATCCGGTGCTCCTCGAGCCCCAGCTCGTCCGCGATCTCCGCCAGCTCGGGTTCCCGCCCCAGCTGCCGCTCGAGGTTCCGGCGCACCGCCGAGACCTGGTTGACCTGCTCGGCGACGTGCACCGGGAGCCGCACGATCCGGCCCTGCTGCGCGATGCCGCGGGAGATCGCCTGACGCACCCACCACGTGGCGTAGGTCGAGAACTTGAAGCCCTTGGTGTAGTCGAACTTCTCCACCGCGCGGATCAGGCCGGTGTTGCCCTCCTGCACCAGGTCCAGCAGCGGCATCTGGGAGCGCCCGTACTTCCGCGCCACCGACACGACGAGCCGCAGGTTCGCCTGGACGAAGCGCTGCATGGCCTGCTCGCCCACCGCGGCGATCTCCCGCAACTCGTCCTCCGACGCGTCCGTGTCGCTCTCCGCCGCCCCGGACAGAATCTGCTGCGCGTAGAGGCCCGCCTCGATCTGCCGGGCCAGGTCGACCTCGTCGACCGCCGACAACAGCGGGGTCTTCGCGATGGCGTCCAGGTAGAGCCCCACCGCGTCCTTGCCGTCGATACCGTCAGTGCTGCGAGTGCGTACAGTCGTGATCATCAGTGCAGACCTTCCTCATGAAGTCGTCACCCACAACAACGCACGGGACGCCGCTGGGGTTCCCACATAGGCTGATCGATTCGTGAAATCATCCCGGGGTCGTACGCCGGGACCCGCAGACCCCGACCGCGGTCAGGGGCTACCCGGAGGGCCGTTTGAGTGGGTTGGCGGGCCGTGCAAGAATGGACGGCGCGTCACCCTTGACTAAGGCGGGGCGACGCACGCGCTGAAATCGTTGCCGCCGAGAGGACCACCGTGACCCAGGACGCTGAAGGAACGGGGAGACCCACCCGCAGCCGCCGGCCCGCCGCCACCGGAAAGCCGGCGGCGAAGGCCACGACAACGGCCGCGGCGAAGGCCCCGGCCGCGCCCCGGGCATCGAGGGGCCGCGGCAAGGCGGCCAAGGCGGATGTCCCGACCATCGCGGATGCGACCACCGGGGAGGTGGAGGTGCAGTTCGAACGTGACGGTGAGGACGTGGTCCTCACGGTGGGCGGCAAGAAGCGGTCCCTGGATGAGGTGGATGACGCGCAGTTCGACGAGGCCAGCGCCGCCCCGCTCGCGAAGGAACTCGTTGAGGAGGAGGGCTTCGCGCTCTCGGACTCCGACGACGCGGACGAGCCCGAACAGCAGGTCGTCTCCGCCGGTGCCACCGCGGACCCCGTCAAGGACTACCTCAAGCAGATCGGCAAGGTCGCCCTGCTCAACGCCGTCGAGGAGGTCGAGCTCGCGAAGCGCATCGAGGCGGGCCTGTTCGCGGAAGAGCGGCTGAACTCTGTCGACGAGCCGGTGTCGCCCGAGGACCTTGAGGACCTCGAGTGGATCGCCGAGGACGGTCGCCGCGCGAAGAACCACCTGCTCGAGGCGAACCTGCGCCTCGTGGTGTCGCTCGCCAAGCGCTACACGGGGCGCGGCATGCTGTTCCTCGACCTCATCCAGGAGGGCAACCTGGGCCTCATCCGCGCGGTGGAGAAGTTCGACTACACCAAGGGCTACAAGTTCTCCACCTATGCGACGTGGTGGATCAAGCAGGCCATCACCCGCGCCATGGCGGACCAGGCGCGCACCATCCGCATCCCCGTGCACATGGTCGAGGTCATCAACAAGCTCGCCCGGGTCCAGCGCCAGATGCTGCAGGACCTTGGCCGGGAACCCACGCCCGAGGAGCTGGCGGTCGAGCTCGACATGACGCCGGAGAAGGTCGTCGAGGTCCAGAAGTACGGCCGCGAACCCATCTCGCTGCACACCCCGCTGGGTGAGGACGGCGACTCCGAGTTCGGCGACCTCATCGAGGACTCCGAGGCCGTCGTGCCCGCGGACGCCGTGAACTTCACGCTCCTGCAGGAGCAGCTCAACGACGTCCTCGACACGCTGAGCGAGCGCGAGGCCGGGGTGGTGAGCATGAGGTTCGGGCTCACCGACGGCCAGCCGAAGACCCTCGACGAGATCGGGAAGGTCTACGGCGTCACCCGCGAGCGGATCCGGCAGATCGAGTCCAAGACGATGTCGAAGCTGCGCCACCCGTCGCGCTCGCAGGTCCTGCGCGACTACCTCGACTGAGCGACTCCGCGGGCTGAGCCCGCCCGGCGGGTCAGCGTCCCCGGGCGATTCGGACGAAGTTCGTCATCATGAGGTGCACCTCGTCCGAGATGGTCGAGGTCTCCGCGAACGCGATCAGCTTCTCGGTGTCCGCGGGATCGAAGTACCCGGCGTCGCGGTAGATGCGGATCCGCGCCGCCAGCCCCGCCGAGTCGAGCTCGGGGTGGAACTGCGTCGCGTAGACGTTGCGGCCCAGCCGGAACGCCTGGATGGGACACGCCACACCCGTCGCGAGGACGGTCGCGCCGGCGGCCGGGACGCGGCACCCCTCCTTGTGTGCCGTGAAGGCCCTGAACCGGTCCGGGATGCCGTGGAAGAGCGGGTCGGCGCGGCCCTCGTCCGTCAGCGTCGCCGTGACGACGCCCACGTCCTCCCCGACGCTGCGGTCGACGACGCCGCCGAAGTGCGCGGTGAGGGCGCCGACGCCGTAACACAGTCCCAGGAACGGCAGGTCGCGGGCCACCACGACGTCGAGGACGCGGGCGATGTCGGCCTCGGCGCGCAGCTGCACGGCCGACTTGTCGGTGTCGCTGGCGTTGAACGGACCGCCGCCCAGGAACACCCCGGCGTAGAGCGTCGGGTCCAGCGACGGCACGGCGGCGGCCTCCACCCGGACCTGCACGAGCTTGTCGGGCTGCAGCCCGGCCAGCCGCACGATCGCCTCGCGCTCACCCTCGGCGGCATCGTCCTCCGGGCGCGTGCTGAGCAGCAGGAACGGTCTCACTGACCCTCCCTGAAGGTGGGGGTCCCGGCGCGCAGCTCGTCGACGACGGCGCGGGTCACGGCGTGCGTGTCGCCATCGTGCGCCGCCGCGACCCGGCGTTGACGCAGGTAGCTGGGGCCGCCGCGGACGAGGCGGCCGACGTCGGCCAGGTTCTCCGCACAGCCCAGCTGCTCGGCGATCGGGGTGAGCTCCTCTACCCAGCGGAGGATGCCGTCGCTGACGTGGATGAGGTACTCGTCCTTGCGGTGCGTGATGACATCCGCCGACAGGCCGTAGCGGGCGGCGCGCCACTTGTTCTCCCGCATGAACCAGAAGGGGAGCCGGTGGATGGGTTCGCCGGTGGCGAGGGCTCGCGACATGCGCTCGACCAGGCACTGGTTGAACGCCGTCAGGGCCCCGATCTCCATGAGCGTCGGCACCGAGTCCATGCATCGGTTCTCGACGGTGCCCCACGTCGAGGGGCGCACGTCCCAGCGGATCTCCGACGGGTTCTGGATCAGCCCCACCCCTTCGAGTTGCGACGCGAAGCGCTCCAGCTCCGCCCAGTCGGCCATGTGATACGGCAGGCCGTTGGTCGGCAGCTGCTGGAAGATCATCGTGCGCTGCGAGGCGAAGCGGGTGTCCTCCCCGATCCAGAACGGCGAGGAGGCCGACAGCGCGATGAAGTAGGGCGCGAAGCGGGCCAGGCCGTAGACGATGGGCAGGGCCTTGTCGCGGTGGTCGATGCCGGTGTGGATGTGCAGGCCGTTGATCGCCATCTGCTTGCCCCACCAGCCGTTGCGCTCCGTGACCCGACGGTACTGGGCCTTGTCGCCCGGCTTCTGGAGCGTCGGATCCCCGAAGGGATGGGTCCCGGCGCCCAGCAGGGTGAGCCCCCTGGGTTCCAGCAGAGACAGCGCCTGCTCGAGGTGGCGCCGCATCTCCGCCACCGCCGAGGGCACGGTGCGGTGCACGCCCGTGACCAGTTCGATCATGCTCGTCAGGTACTCGCCGCGGATGGGGCCGTCCACCGGGTCGGCCACCCGGCTGAGGATGACGTCGGCGGCCGGGACCTGTTCCATTGTGTGCTGGTCGACCACGGCGAGTTCCCACTCGATCCCGATGGTCGACTGCTCGGACGTCCCGAATCTGATCCGCATGCACCCTCCTCCACGGCCCCGGCGATGCGCGGCACGTTCAGTCTGACACGCGACGCCACACCGTGGGCGCAGGTCCAGACCGGTGCGTGAGGGGCATTAGGCTTGGCCTGCCAGGAAGAGAGGTGCTCCCATGTCGCTGTTCGATCGCGTCGAACTCGCCCCCGCCGATCCGATCCTCGGTCTCACTGAGGCCTTCGTCGCCGACCCGCGGCCCGAGAAGGTGAACCTGGGCGTCGGGGTCTACCTCGACGAGAACGGGAAGCTGCCTCTGCTCGACTGCGTGCGCGACGCGGAGTCGCGGCTGGCCGCGGACCCGAAGCCCAAGGGGTACCTCGGCATCGACGGCTCGCCCGCCTACCGCGACGCCGTCCGCTCGTTGGTCTTCGGCGACGGCGCCGACGTCCTCGCAGACGGCCGCGTCGCCACGGTCCAGACGCTGGGCGGCACCGGCGCCCTCAAGGTCGGGGCGGATCTGCTGCGCCAGATCAACCCGTCGGCCACCGTGCTGATCTCCAACCCCAGCTGGGAGAACCACCGCGCCCTGTTCACCCGGGCGGGGTTCCGCGTGGACAGCTACCGCTACTACGAGCCGGCGCTGCACGGCATCGACATCGACGGCATGCTGGCCGATCTACGCAGCGCGGACGCCGGCACGGTCGTCGTGCTGCACGCCTGCTGCCACAACCCCACCGGCTACGACCTGACCCCCGAGCAGTGGGACCAGGTCATCGAGACCATCCGGGACCGCGAGCTCATGCCGTTCCTCGACATGGCCTACCAGGGCTTCGGGTTCGGTATCGAGGAGGACGGCGCCGTCGTGGCGCGGTTCATCGAGTCCGGGCTCGAGTTCTTCCTGTCCACCTCGTTCTCGAAGTCGTTCAGCCTGTACGGCGAGCGCGTCGGCTCCCTGTCGGTCGTGTCCGAGTCGGCCGACGCCGCCCGGCGGGTCCTGTCCCAACTTAAGATCGGCATCCGCACCAACTACTCCAACCCGCCGACCCACGGCGCCGCGCTCGTGACCGCTGTCCTGACCGACGGCGCGCTCCGCCGCGGCTGGGAACAGGAGCTCGCCGCGATGCGCGACCGGATCAAGCAGCTGCGGCGCGGGCTCGTGGGCGCGCTCGAGGCCCGCGGGGTCACGGACATGGGCTTCATCGCCGGGCAGCTCGGGATGTTCAGCTACTCGGGGCTGACCAAGCAGCAGATGATCGCCCTGCGCGCGGACTACGGCATCTACGGCACCGACGCGGGCCGCATGTGTGTGGCGGCGCTCAACACCGGGAACCTCGGCTATGTCGCCGACGCCATCGCGGCGGTCCGCTCCGGCTCCTGAAGTCAGTGGCGGGCCAGCCCGCTGGCCCGCCTGACCGGGGTCGCGATGGCCTCGTCGAGCCGGTCCGCCGAGCCGTAGAGACGCACGCGCCCGCGGGCCCGCGTCACGGCGGTGTAGAGCAGCTCGCGCGTGAGCAGCGCCGAACCCGATGGCGGCAGCACGACGGAGACGGCGTCGAACTGGCTGCCCTGCGACTTGTGGATCGTCATGGCGTGCAGGTCCGCCGCGTCGTCCAGCAACGACGGGGCCACCGACAAGGGCCCGTCCGGCCGGTCGATGACCGCCACGTGCTCACCCCCGACGTCGATGACCACGGCGGTGTCGCCGTTGTGGTACAGCTCGGTGTTGCGCTGCAGCAGCAGCGGCTGGCCGGCGTAGGACCGGGTCTCGAACCCGTAGTCGGGCAGCTGTGTGGCGAGCCAGCTGCGCGCGGCTCGCGCCCAGTGGCCCACGCCGAAGGGTCCGTCGCGGTGCCCGCACAGGATGCGGTGCCCGGCCAGCGCGTCGAGCGCGCCGACGGTGTCGCCGGCCGTGGCCGCGGCGACCACCCGCCCGGCCGCCGCCAGGACGTCCTCGCGCACGGAGGGCAGGGACACCGGGTCCGCCGAGCCGTCGAAGTCGACGAGCTCGACGCTGGATCCGGAGGCGAGCACCTCGCGGGCGGCGGCGGCGTCGCCGGCGAGGATGGCGTCGGCGAGCGCGTTGATCTCGGCGTTCGAGCGGAAGTTCGTGGTCAGCCGGGCGATGTGGCCGCCGGGAGCGGTGACGAGGCCACCGGCCCGCTCGATGTCGGCCAGGACGGCGCCCGCCTCGACCGAGCGGAGCTGATGCGGGTCGCCGAGGAGCACGAGCCGCGTCTCGGGCGCCAGCGCCGCCATCAGCTGGCCCATCATCTCCAGCGACACCATCGATGTCTCGTCGACCACCACCACGTCATAGGGCAGCGGGTTGCCCGGGCCGTACTCCACGTGGGGGGACCGGGGCCGTGCGCCGAGCAGCCGATGCAGCGTCCCGCCCCACAGGTGGGGACTGCCCGGTAGGCGGGCGGCCACGGCCGACTGCAGGCGGGCGGCGGCCTTGCCGGTGGGCGCCGCGAGGGCGATGCGGGGCTCCGCCGGCGCCAGCGACGCCAGGATGCGCGCGACGATGCTCGTCTTGCCGGTGCCCGGACCCCCCGTGATGACGGTCGTGGGGTGCCGGAGGGCGGCGGCGACCGCAGCCTCCTGACGGGCGTCCGTGTGCTCGCCGACGGCGAGCGGCGCGGCCTCGGTGACCTCGAGCGGGGACAGTGCGCTGCGGAGCCGCAGCGCCCGGGCGAGTCGGCGTTCCTGGCGCCAGTACCGGTCGAGGTACAGCAGGGTGTCGTGCAGCCGGAAGGGGCGGGCCTCTGACTCGGGTGCGGCGACGGCGGGGGAGGCGGCGATGCGGGTGAGCCACTCGTCCGGATCGGGCCAGGCGAGTGCCGCTTGGTCGGTGTCGGCGCCGTCGAGGTCGGCCTCAGGGAGCAGGTCCAGGTGGGCCGTCCGGACGTCGAGGCAGACCGAGCCGAGCCGCAGTTCCCGCGCCGCCAGCGCGAAGGCCAACTGCACGTCGGGGTCGGGCTCGCCGGCCAGCGCGGCGAGGCGCCGGGCCAGGTGGAAGTCGATGGGGCGCAGCATGCCCGCCGCGCAGAAGTCGCGCAGGACGCCGTCGGCGGCGATCGGGATCTCAGGCACGGCGGCCTCCCAACAACTCGGACGCGGCGACGACGAGCGCCGCGGGTGGATGCCACGCCATGACGCCGCAGCTGGCGCCGTCGACGACCGGCGTCTCCGGCCCCGCCATCCCGCGCACGAAGAGATAGCCGACACCGCCGAGGTGCGTCGCGGGCTCGTAGGCGGGCAGCCGCCGGGCCAGGTAGCGGTGCAGCGCGACGCAGTACAGGATGGCCTGCAGCGGATAGTGGGCCTGCATCATGGCCTCGGCCATGGCGGGCGCCACGTAGTGGCCCAGGATCAGGTCCGCCCCCGGACCCGGGGCGAGCCGGTTGGTCTTGTAGTCCACGACCAGGAACCGGCCGTCGTCCAGGCGCAGGACGGCGTCGATGGATCCGGTGAGGAACCCGTTGAGCACAGAGTCGGCGGCCTCCGAGGAGCGCAGCCGGTGCGGATACCCGGCCAGGGGATCGGTGGCCGGCAGATGGGCGGCCATCAGGTCGGCGAGGTCCCCGACCGTCGCGGGGGTTCCGTCGTCGGCCAACGGGAGGTCGAAGTCGAGCTCCGGGAGCCGCCGCGTCGTGGGCAGGTCGGTGAGCGCGGCGGAGGTCAGCGGCAGCAGCGGGGTGCGGGCGACGGCGATCAGGGCGTCGGCCAGGGTCTCGTGGAGATCCGGGTGCAGGGCGTGCTCGGGGCCAAGCTCGGCCGTGACCGCCCGAGCCGATGCCTCGAGCGTGCCGGGCTCCCACGCCAGCCGCTCGAGCGCCTCGTGGACGAGCGTCCCGAAAGCCGCCCCGGCCGGGAGCCCGGCCATGGGCGAGAGGGCCGACAGTGCGGCGTCGACGGGGGCGGGCGCCGCGACGTCCACGGTCGCCGACTCGTCGGCCAGGACGTGGGCCGGCGCCTGCTCGTGCAGCGCCTGCGTGAGGCCCGAGTAGGACGTGCGTCGCCATGTCGTGTCGATGCTGCGGCGCCAGCGACCGAGCGACAGCTCGGGCCGGGGGGTCGCGTCGGGCGCGGGCGAGGGCGGGGCCGACAGGCCCATGCCCATGCGCAACACCGCGGACGGCGTCGCGCCGCCCAACGCCGCGCGGCGCTTCTCCCACGCGCGCACCAGCGTGGCCATGGGGTCCGGCCGGCCGCCCGCCCCGCCCGCCACGTGCCAGGCGACGCAGAGGTGCTGCGCCCGGGTGAGGGCGACGTACAGGACCCGCAGCTCCTCGGCCAGGGTCTGATCGTCGAGGTCGCGTGCGAGCTGCTCGCCGTTCGTCGGCGAGGGGCCGACGTAGAGGTGGCGACGGCCCTCGTGCACGAGCGTGAACGGCCGGCTCCGCACCGCCTTGACGCCGTCGGTTTCCGGCACCAGCACGATCGGGAACTCCAGGCCTTTCGCCGCGTGGATCGTCATCACCCGCACCGCGTCCTCGTCGGTGGCGACCCTGATGGCGTCGCCGGACTCTTCGTCTGAGGCGCGCCGCTCGATGAGCGCGAGCAGCCCGCTCACGGTTCGCTCGCCGCTTGCGTCGAGCAGCTCCGCCACGTGCAGCAGGTCCGCGAGTTCGCGCTCGCCGTCCCGCTCGGCGAGGAGCCGTTCGTCGAGTCGCTCGACCGCGCGCAGGTGGGTGACCACCCGCGCGATGCCGCCGTCGGCGAAGCGCTGAGCCAGTGTCCGCACCAGCGACGAGACCCGCGCCGGCTCAGGGCCGGCGGGGTCCAGGAGCGTGCCGAGGTCCGACCCGATCAGCGCGGTGAGCGCGGCCAGCCGGATGGTGGCCTGCATGGGGTCCGCCATCGCGGACAGCAGCGCCGTCCAGTCGCGCGCCGCCGGCTGGGTCCAGACGGACTGGGATCCGGTGAGGACCGCGGGGATCCCCGCCCGGTCGAGGTCGGCGCGCAGTTGCCGCGCGCGGGCGCTGCGGCGGACGAGGATGGCGATGTCGCTGTAGCGGACCGCCGGGTCCGCACGGTGCGTGAAGGATGCGCGGCCGACCAGGCTGCGCACCATGGCCATGAGGTCTGAGTCGATGGCTGCGGCCGGTGCGCAGTGCTGCAGCTCCTGGCGCGTGGTGGTGCGCAGCCAGAGCCGCTCGGCGGGCGGAACGACGAGCCGCGGCTCGGGGTGTGCCGCGCCGACGGGGGACACGGTGACGCTGTCGTCGCCCAGCCCGAGCTCGGCGAAGAGCTCGACGACGCCGTCGACCAGCGGCTTGTCGGTGCGGCGATTGACGGCGAGTGTGTGGACGTCCGCCGTGGCCTTGGCGTCGAGGTAGCTGTGCAGGTCCGCGCCGCGGAACGCGTAGATGGACTGCTTGGGGTCCCCGATGAGGATCGTCGGGCGGTCCGGCCCGAGGAACGCCCGCTCCACGATGGCCCACTGGTCCGGATCCGTGTCCTGGAACTCGTCGATGAGGACGGTCCGGAAGCGGCGCTGCAGGGCGTCCCGGACCGCCTCGCCCGTCGTCGGGGTCTGGAGGATGCGCAGGAGGCGGGAGATGACGTCGTTGTAGGTGCAGATGCCCTCCGCGCCCTTGCGGTCGGCATACAACTCGCGCACCTGCCGGGCGAACTCGTGGTGCGGCCCTGATGGCGGGAGCAGGTCGAGCGTCGAGAGCGCGGCCTCCACCCCGATGCGCAGCGCGGCGCGCGGCGCGATGGGCGGCTGCCCGTCCATGCGGTGCAGCTTGAGGTAGGTGTCGGCGGTGCATTGATGGGCCAGGTCGACCGGGTCCGCCCCGACGACCTCAGCCGGGTCCCAGTCGCCGAGGATGCCGAGCTCGTGGAGCATCGACTGGCAGAACGAGTGGGTCGTGAGGATGGTCACCTCGTTGAACCGGGCGACGGCCTCGGCCAGCCGTGCGCGGTGCAGGTCCGCGTGGGCCCCGGCGAGGTGGGCGGCCACCCGGTCCTCGGGGTCTGGCAGCGGCTGCCCGGCCAACGCGGCGTCAAGGGCAGTCACGGTCCTGGTCAGGCGTTCGAAGACCCGGGAGCGCAACTCTCCGGTGGCGTGCCGGCCGAAGGTGATGAGCAGGAGGTCGCGGACGTCGAGTCCGTCCTCCGCGAGGTAGCGGGCGGCCAGCGCTGCGATGGCGTAGGTCTTGCCGGTCCCGGCGCTCGCCTCCAGGAGGGTGGTGGTGCGCGGCAGGGGGCCGGTCAGGTCGAAGGAGGTCATGCGCCGCTCCTCACCAATGGTGCGTAGAGCGCCAGCGCCCAGGCGCCGAAGGCCGACGACCCAGCCGTCTGCGGGTCCTCCGGCAGCGGCGGGTCGGCGAACAGCTCCGACACGTCGGCCTCGTAGAACAGGCGCCAGCTGCGGGCGGGCCACGGCCACTTCGACCGGTAGTCCTGGAACGGGCCCGACCAGTGAGCCTGCTCGAAGCCGCCGCGGTGCATCTCCCGCGCGTACTGGATCGCCGGCGCGGCGGGCACCGGCAGCAGCCGGTGCTGCCCCAGCGAGAACGCCCTGACCACGGACGTGAGGCTGGTCATCGCCTCCTCCGGTGGGATGTCGCGGATCTGGTGCACGCGCGGGACCAGGCGTCCGAAGTCGTTGAGGAGCCGGTGCAGGCGGGCCGGAGCCGGCATGCCCGCAGCCGCGAGAGCGACGGCCTCCAGCCACGGCCGGATCACCTGCTCGTCACCGCTGCTGGCGGTGACGGTGACGGCGGCACCGCCGCGCGTGCGCACCTGATCCGTGACCCGGACGACCCCGCCCGAGACCGGGACCTGCACGTCGAGGCGGTGCTCGGCGAGCTCAGCGTGCCAGTCTGCCTCCGCTCGGGACCAGAGCGCCTCAGCCTCCTCGTGGGCCCGTTCGAACGCCAGCCTCCCGATCTCCAGGGGCGGGTGCACCTCGCGCTGCCGGAGCGCCTCGGCCACGCGGCTGCCCGATTCGCCCGACTTCCACGCCTCGAGCAGGTCGTTGAGGATGGACCACCGCTCCAGCCCTCGCGGCTCGAGCGGGATGTCGTCGGTGAGCTCGGGAGCCTCCCGGAGCGTCACGCCGGCCGCGGTCTGGAGGAATCCCCTGGCGGGGTCCGCGAGGAAGCGGGACAGCTGGGCGATGGTCACCTGCGCCGGGGGCGGTCCGACCGGACGGGTGCGGGCCTGCTGCCGCCGCCGCGCGTGGCGGGAGGGCTGCTGCTGCGGCCGGGAGCGCCGGGCGAGAGCGCCGGCGCGGGCGGCGGCGTCGAACCCGGGGCGCTCCAGGAAGTTGCCCTCCGAGGTGGCGGTGGGCGGATGCGCGACCGGCGCCGGGTCGACGCCCAGCTCTTCCAGCAGCCAGCTGACGGCGACGGGCAGCGCGGCCCGGTCGTTCGTGCGCTCCGAACGTGCCTGCCGCACGATGACGAGCCGCTCCGCGGCGCGGGCGTGGTCCAGCAGCTGGCGGCGGCGCCGCTCCCGGGGATCCGGGGTGGCGGCGCCCAGGTCCACGCAGTCGGCGGGCGCGCCCATTCGCCCCGGCACCACGTCGTCGGTCACCCCGAGCAGCGCCACGACGCGGAACTCCACGTGCGGCAACTCCCCGAGGGGCAGGACCAGCAGCGAGCCGTTCCCGGCGGCCGGGCGCCGTCGGTAGCCGGAGGCCAGGTCCGCGAGCAGGAGCGAGAACTCGTGCCGTGTCAGCGTGGTCTCATCCCCCGCATGGTCGTGCTCCAGGCGGGTGAGCACGCGGGCCGCCGCGGTCAGCTGCCACTCGTCCGCGCGGGGGAGGGCCACCAGCGAGTCGATCGCCGCGCGGCAGGTGGCAACCCACCGGGGCACGGTGGCGGGATCCGCCGAGTCTGCGATGAGGCGCCGCAGCCGCGACACGACCTCGCACAGCGACCCCACCGTGTCCATGTCCGTGGTCGAGACCACGTCGGCGCCGCTGAGCCCGAGCCCGGCCGACTCGTCGGGGGCCACGGCCAAACCGATGAGCAGGCGGTCCAGGCCACGCAGCCAGGTGTTCTGGACCACGTCGCCCAGGCCGAACTGGGCCCGGTGCGCGGCGTCCATGCCCCAGCGGACCCCGGACCCGTCGACCAGCTCGACCAGGGCCGCCCGATCGGTGAAGCGCCAGCGGTGTGCGATCGCGGGCCGCAGCAGCAGCTCCACCAGGGAACTGGCCGTCGCGCGCGTTGAGCCCAGCCGCAGCAGGTCCACCAGGACCAGCACGAGGGGATTGGGTGGAGTGGCGCCCACGGGCTGGACCCGCAGCCCGCGCCCAGGGTGGGCCTCGCCCGCCGGCACCGGCGCGAAGGCCGCGTCCAGCAGCGGCGCGTACCGCTCCATCTGCGGGCAGACGACGGCCACCTCCCGCGGCTCCAGCGTGGGGTCCTCGGCGAACAAGCGGGTCAGCTCGTCGCGTAGCACCTCCACCTGGCGGGCCTCCCCGTGCGAGTCGTGCACGTCGACGGCGGGCACCAGGGGCTCCACCGCCGGAGCGTCCTCGACCACCGAGGCGATGCCCTCGGCCCACGCGGCTCCCGGCGAGCCGCTGCGGTGGAGCAGGACGAGGGTCCCGTCCTCCCCGAGCGCGGAGACCACCCGAGCCTCCTGCGTAGTGAGCCAGTCGACCCCGACGAGGACGGTGGGAGTGGTGTCGGACCGGGCGGCGTCAGCGACGGCGGCCTGGACATCGAGCGGATCCAACTCCAGGCGTTCGACGGCGGCGCGCAGCAGCGCGGGCTGCCAGGCCGCCGTCTCGGGCAGCGCCTCGCCGCCCAGGCCGGCGTCTGAGCCCCCCAGCCAGGCCTCGACGAGGTCCGGCGCGTGGTCCACGTAGGTGCGCAGCAGGCGGGCGAGCCTGACGGCCGTGGCTCGACGGCGCCCCGGGCGCCCCGCGCCGGCACCGAGCGCGGCGTGGAGCAGCGGATTTCCCGCGGCCACCTCCTCCAGCGCCGACTGCACGGCGAGGTCCAGCGGGGTGCCCAGCCACCGCGCGCGATCCCTGGCGACCCCGGCAGCCTCGGCGAGGTGGCGCAGCAGATCCCGCGGCGTAACGTACGCGATCCCGGCCGACACCCCCATCCGGGCCGCCACCTCCTGACCGACCACGCGGCCGGTCTCGTGTGTCGCCACCAGGACCCGGGCGGCGTCGAACGGGCCCAGGTCCAGGGCCTCGAGCGTCTCCGCGAGGCTGTCCATGAGCGCGCCCCAGCGCCCGGCCCGTACCGCCCTCACCGCCATGCGCGTCCCCCTGTCCACATCGTCGATCACCTTAGCCGCCACCACCGACAGAACCGACCGCCCCGGTCTCGACGTGCGACCTGTCGGTGGGCCCGGCAACAATGGGGGGATGGACGACCCCATCCTCGACGCCCTCGACCCGGAACAGCGCCGGGTCGCCACCTTGTTGGAGGCCCCCGTGGTCGTCCTGGCCGGTGCCGGGACCGGCAAGACCCGCGCGATCACGCACCGCATCGCGCACGCGGTGCGTGAGGGTGTCTATCAGCCGGGGGCCACCCTCGCCGTGACCTTCACCACGCGCGCGGCGGGGGAGATGCGGTCGCGGTTGGCGGGGCTCGGCGTCCGCGGCGCCCAGGCCCGCACCATCCACGCGGCCGCGCTCAGGCAGTGCCAGTTCTTCTGGCCGCGCGCCTACGGCGTCGAGTTCCCGTCCGTGGCGGAGAACACCTACGCCCTCGTCGCCCGCGCCGCCCATCAGGTCCTCGGGTCGTCGGATCAGGCGCTGGCGCGCGACCTCGACAGCGAGATCTCGTGGGCGAAGACCAGCAACGTCACCGCCGCCCACTACCCGGAACTGGCGGCCGGCCGGTCGGTGTCCGGGGCGAGCCCGGCCCAGGTCGCCGCGGTGATGACGCTCTACGAGAAGCAGAAGCTGGCCGCGGGGACGGTCGACTTCAACGACATCCTCATGTGCAACGCCGTGTTGCTGACCGAGCACCCGGAGATCGCCGCCACCATCCGCGACACCTACCGCCACTTCGTCGTCGACGAGTACCAGGACGTCTCCGCGCTGCAGCACCGGCTCGTCACACTATGGGTCGACGGCCGCCGAGACGTGTGCGTCGTCGGGGACCCCAACCAGGCCATCCACTCCTTCGCCGGTGCGGACGCCTCGTATCTCCTGCGCTTCGGCCACGAGATCCAAGACGCCGAGACCGTCCGGCTGTTCCGCAACTACCGCTCGACGCCCGAGGTGCTCGCCTCGGCCAACCGAGTTCTGGGGGTCCGGCCGGGCGGGGCCGGTGCACTCACGGCCACGCGGCCCGCGGGACCGGCTCCCTCCTTCGGCGGCCATCCCGACGAGGCCACCGAGTCCGCCGAGACGGCCAAGTGGCTCACGGAGCGGCACGCCGACGGCACACGCTGGTCCGAGATGGCGGTCCTGTACCGGATCAACGCCCAGTCGCCGTCGCTGGAGGCCGCGCTGTCCGAGCGGAACATCCCCTACACGGTGCGGGGCACCGAGAAGTTCTACGACCGCGCCGAGGTGCGCCAGGCGCTGGCCGAGTACGGCCGGGTGACCGACGGGGACCCCACGGGCGGGGCGGAGACCGCGATCGAGGCCGCGCTGGGCCGACTCGGCTGGACCTCCGAGGCGCCCTCGGGTCAAGGCAGGCAGCGGGAGCGCTGGGAGTCGTTGGCGGCCCTGCGCAGCATGGTCGTCGACGAGGCGGGACGCCGCGAGGGATGGACCGCCGAGGACGCGCTCGCCTGGCTCCGCGAGCGGGCCGCCTGGCAGGCGGGCCCCGTGGCCGACGCCGTCACCCTCGCCACGCTGCACGCCGCCAAGGGCCTCGAGTGGGAGTCGGTGGCCATCGTGGGGGTCCGCGAAGGGCTGGTGCCGTTCGTGCTCAGCCAGGAGGAACCCGCGCTGTCCGAGGAACGGCGACTCCTGTACGTCGGGTTCACCCGGGCTCGCCGGGATCTGCGGGTCACGTGGGCGGCCGGGCGCGGGTCCGCCACCAGGTCGCGGTTCATCGCGGACCAGGTCACGGGCGAGGCCACCGTGGGACGCGCCCCCCGGCAGCGGTCGGGGTCGGTGCGCTCCCGCACCTGCCGCGTCTGCGGCGGTCAGCTGCACACCGCGGCCGAGCGCAAGCTGAGTCGCCACGAGACCTGTGAGGTGACGTTCGACGAGGCGCTGTTCGACGCGCTGCGCGGCTGGCGGAAGGCGACGGCCGATGAGGCGTCGGTGCCCGCCTTCGTCGTGTTCACCGACGCCACCCTGCAGGCGATCGCCGAGGCGGCGCCCACGACGCCGGCGGCGCTGCTCAAGCTGCCCGGCATCGGGCGGGTCAAGGTGGATCGCTACGGGGATCAGGTTCTCGAGGTGGTCCGGGGACATCAGGGCTGAGCGCATCCCGCCACGGGACAGCCACGGCGCCTCCGCCAGGTTCTGAGCGCGAGTCCCGGCTCGCCCAGCCGCCACGCCCAGCTGGCGCCCACGACGTCGCTGCTGCCCTCGACGACCGCCAAGGCGTGCAGGGCGGTCCAGGCCGAGGCCCACGCCGCCAGCGCGTCGTGACCCGGCCCGCGGGGATGGGCGGGCTGGGCCAGGCACGATGGGCAGGGGCCGTAGCCCGGGGCGACGAACGGGCCGACCAGCGCCGACTCGTCGTCCCAGGTGACGTGCAGCGCCCCCGTCGCGTGCGCGTAGCACTCGGCCTCGAGCGTCGGCTGCGCCCCCGGAAGGGAGGTGAACACCGTCAGGGCCGCACCGACGCACCAGCCCGGCCGGCGCAGGGCGGCCGCCGGTGTCAGGGTTGCCGGGCGCAGGGGCAGCCGCCGCAGAGCGGCCTCCACGGGGGTGGTCATGTCGACGGGGCCGATGAGGACGACGGTGGGCGTGGCCATGGCGCCACCCTGCGGCATGGGCGAGGCGAGGAGACAGTGTCAGCGGCGCTGCGGACAACACCTCGATCGCCCCGGACAACACCGATGGGGCGGCGCCGCGGTGGCTGCCGCCCCATCGAGGGGTCCTGCGTGGGTGAGGCTCAGGCCTTCCCGAGGATGCGGTTGAGGTTCGTGCCGCACTCGGGGCACTTGCCCTTGGCCATCTTCGTGCCCTTGGCGTTGACCACGACCTCGCCCTTGGCGTCGCGCTTCTCCTTGCACTTAACGCAGTAGAAGGAGCCTTCCCAGATCTCCGTAGCCATTGATTTCCTCCTTAATCGGGCTGCCGATGCATTCAGCAACCTGGTTCACTCTAGGCGGCGCCGCCGTGCACTCACAACGAGACACACCGCCCCTGACGTAGCGGAGTCCCGGGCCGCACGCTCCGCCTTCCCCTGCGTAACGAGTCGACCGGGACTCACGGCGCCCAGTTAATCGCGGCGCGCGGAGCCGCGTCAAGGGCTATCCGGCACCGGATCATGCCCCGGGGCCCTCCAGGAGCCGCCGGAGTTCGGCGTCCATGGCGTCTTCGCTGCCCCGGTCCTCCCGGTCCTCGCCCGAGGCGAACGGCAGGGGATCAGCCAGGTCCTCGGTGGACGGCAGCAGGTCGGGGTGGCCCCATACCGCGTCGCGGGCAGCCGCGCCACGGTGGTGTTCGACCGCCGCCCAGAGGTTGCGCGCGTCGCGCACCAGGCGGGGCCGCAGGTCGAGCCCGAGCAGTTCGGCGAACACGCCGACCACCGGAGTGGCGGACGCCCGGCGCCGGTGGACGAGTTCCTCGAGTTGGGGCGCGTTCGGCAGCCACTGCGCCGTCGCCCGGGCGACGACGTGGTCGACCCAGCCCTCGACGAGCGCCAGGAGCGTCTCGAGGCGGTCCAGGATCTCGAGCTGGGTCGGGGTGCTGGCGGGCTGGAAGAACGAGCCGCGCACCTTCTCGCCGACGGCCACGACCTCCTCGATGGAAAGGTTCTGCAGGTTCTCGGGCTGGAACTGGCCCGCGATCGCGTCGAAGTCGATGGTGATCTCGCGGGCGTAATGCCCCAGCAGCGCCATGAGTTGGGGGGACAGCCAGGCGACGTGGTGGAACAGCCGCTGGCGGGCGGCCTCACGCAGCAACAGGTAGAGCGTCACGTCACGCGAATCCGCGTCGAGGTCCTGGGTGAACTGGGCCACGTTGGCCGGGATGAGGACGACGTCGTGCGAGCCGAGCAGGTTGAAGCCGATCTCGGTGCCCGTGAGGATGTCGCAGGCCACCTGGGCGAGTTCGCGCTTGAGCCGGTCGCGGTAGATCAGCGAGGCGGAGGTCTTCATCATGGGCGCCAGCATCTGCGTCATCGGGTCGGGTTCTCCGCCCTCAGTCGTGCCCCGCTTCAGCGCCTCGGCCAGGCCGTCGATGATGGGCTCGATCACCGCCCGCCACCCGTCGCCGGTCTCGTCCAGCCACGCGGCGCGCGTCACGGCGCGGGCCGGACGGCCCGTCTCCACGAACGTCGTGTGCTGCGAGAGCCAGCTCTGCGCGACGCGCTCGACGTCGACGACGGCGGCGCGCTCGTCGGCTGTCAGCGCCGGGTCGGCTCCCGACTGCGCGGCCAGCTGCTTGGCTGCGGTGATCGTGGTGCGCCAGGCCGCGTCGGGGTCGCGGTCGGCGTTCGTCAGGCCGAACATCATGCCGCCGCCGGACTGCTGCAGGCGCCGCACCTGCGCCATCAGCTGCTCGAGGTCGATGTTCTCGGGGTCGCCGAGGCCCATCTGCTCGAGCATCCTGCGCAGCTGCTCGAAGTCGAACGGGCCGAAGGGATTGGGGCTGGACATCGAGTGACCTCCTCGCAGCCCATTCTTCCGCATGGCACAAGCGCCGCGCGACGCCTTGGCGCCGCTTGCTAGGGTGAAGCCGGATCTGGAGAAGGGAGTGCTCGGTGTCGCGCAACGCGGTGGCGATCGTCTCCTCCCTGCTGTTCGTGACGCTCGCCGCGCTCCTGGTGGTCATTCCGGTGCCGTACGTCGCGTGGCGCCCCGGCCAGACCATCGACGTCCTGGGGTCCACCTCGTCCGGTCCCGTCATCGACATCGCGGGCCTGCCCACCTACGACACCCCGGGCAAGCTGCTCATGACGACCGTCTCGACGACGCGGGTGGACTCCACGCTGAGCCTGCCCGAGGCCGTGTTCGTGCACCTGGCCGAGGATTCCGACGCGATGCCGCGCGAGGTGATCTACCCGCCCGGCAAGTCGTCGACGCAGGTGCAGAGCGAGGCCGTCGCGATGATGGACGAGTCGCGCATCAACGCCACCGTCGCGGCCCTGCGCGCCGCCGGCGTGCCCGTGACGGAGCTCCCGCGGGTCGAGAGCGTGGTCCTCTCGGGCCCCAGCGCGGACCGGCTGATGCCTGGAGACCTCATCACCGCCGTCGACGACATCGCCATGAAGACGGTCGCCGACGTCGCCGCGCGCATCTCGGGTCACGCCGTCGGAGACGTCATCGTCTTCACGGTCCTGCGCGAGGGCCTGGAGCAGACCGTGTCGGTCACCTCCGCGGCCAGCAACACCGACGCCAAGCGCCCTGTCGTCGGCATCAGCCTGGACACGGGGTTCCGCTACGCGCCGCAGGTCACCTTCGGGGTCGACCAGAACGTGACGGGCCCCAGCGCGGGGCTCGTGTTCGCGCTCGGCATCTACGACCGCATCACCGAGGGCGCCCTCATGGACGACCGTGTCGTCGCCGGCACCGGCGAGATCGGCCCGGGGGGACGCGTCGCGCGCATCGGCGCGATCCGGGAGAAGATCGCCGGCGCCGAACGCGACGGCGCCGAAGTGTTCCTGGTCCCCGAGGACAACTGCGGAGACATCGGCGATCTCGACTCGGACCTGCTCCTGGTCGAGGTCTCCACGCTCAAGGACGCCATCGCGGCGCTCCAGCTCATCAACGAAGGAAACACCGCGGAGGTGCCCACCTGTGGCTGACTCATCGAGACTCGTCGCCTGCCTGATGGACGTGGAGAGGCACGTCTCGTCGGCCGGGTGGGACCAACCGGCGCGGCTGTTCGCCCTCGTCACCACCAGCACGCTGCTGGAGGTGGAGCCTCAGCTGCGCGGCCGCGTGCCCGACGGCATGCCCGACGCGTTGACCGCCATCGAACAGGACGAGTTCCACGCCACCCACGACGTCGTCGAGCGGCTGTCGGGCATCTTCTGGCCTGACACGGTCGAGGGCTGCGCCTTGGCGATGGAGCGGGCTTTCCTCCCGTCGCAGTACGAGGCGGACGTGCCCGACGACGCGGACGAGGCCGCCCAGTTCGTCGCGAAGCACCCGCACAAGACCGACGTGCGCGTCGTCGTGGGGGTGTTGCGCGATGGGAGCCGGCACGGGGTGGCGCGCCTCCTCAGCAACCCCGACGACCTGCTCGGCGCCGCCGACCTCGTGCCCGGCCTCGCCGACGCGCTCGCCGACACCTTCCGGGGTGAGGACGCATGAGCACCCGGCCGATGGACTTTGAGGGCTCGACCAGGAGGGGCCCGTTGCTGTGGACCGTCCTCATCGTGGGCGGTGCCCTGCTGATCAGCGTCATCACCGCCCGGGTGGTCACCGACTATCTGTGGTTCCGCAGCATCGACTACCAGTCGGTGTTCACGACCCAGCTGGCCGCCCGGCTCGGCCTCATGATCGGGTTCGGGCTGTTGATGTTCGGCATCGTCTTCTTCAGCCAGGTGATTGCCTACCGGCTCCGCCCCAAGGTGCGGCGCGCCAACCTCGACTCCGATTTCCTGATCCAGCTGCGGGATGCGCTCGACCGGCGCTCGACCGCCCTCATGGCCGTCCCGTCCGTGACGCTGGGCATCCTGGCGGGTATGGCGGCGTCCGGCGCCACCGAGACCTTCCTGGCCTGGTGGCACGCCACGCCGTTCGACTGGACAGACCCGTACTTCGGGCTCGACGCGAGCTACTACGTGTTCACGCAGCCGTGGCTGCGGTTCGTCGTCGGGTTCCTGCTGTTCGCCGTCATCGCGGGTGGCGTCGCCGCGGCATCCATCCACTTCATGACCGGAGCGCTGAACTCCGCCGCCTTCCGCGGCACGGGCAACGCTCCCGCGGGGCTGGGCGCCCAGCGCCACCTGTCGATCACCTTCGGCGTGGTCATGCTGCTCATCGCGGCGAACATCCTGCTCGACCGCTTCGGGCTGAGCACGACCCAGAACGCCAACTTCACCGGTCTCGGGTACACGGACCTCACGACGCGCGCCCCCGTGACCGCGATCCTGGCCTCCATCGCGGTGATCGTCGCGATCCTGGCGTTCGTCAACGCCTGGAAGGTGCGCTGGAGCGTGCCGGCGGCGGCCACGGCGCTGCTCGTCGTGTCCGCCCTGCTGCTGTCGATGCTGTACCCGTGGATCGTCCAGAGCTTCGAGGTGGTGCCGGACGAGCAGGAGAAGGAACGGCCCTACATCGCGAACAACCTCACCGCCACCCGCTACGCGTACGGCATCGAAGATGTGGAGATCGAGGACTACGAGGCCACGACCTCGGCCAGCGCGGGTCAGCTGCGGCAGGACGCGTCGGCGCTGCCCGCGATCCGGCTCATCGACCCCGCCGTCGTCCCCCCGGCGTTCGAGCAGCTGCAGCAGGTGCGCGGCTACTACACGTTCCCCGAGACCCTCGACGTCGACCGCTACGTCATCGACGGCAAGCCGACCGATTCGGTCGTCGCGGTGCGCGAACTGGACCTCAACTCGGTCGAGTCGGGCGACACCTGGAACAACCGCCGCACCGTGTACACCCACGGCTACGGGATGGTCGCCGCGTTCGGCAACCAGCGCCAGTCCAACGGCGAGCCGGTGTTCTTCTCCGGTGGTATCCCCACGGTCGGTCAGCTGCCGGACCACGAGCCGCGGATCTACTTCGGCGAGGCGACGGACTACTACGTCGTCGTCGGCTCCCCGGAGGGTCAGGCGCCGGTGGAACTCGACACCCCGTCGGGCGGCGAGGGCCGCACCGAGTCGCTGTACACCTACAGCGGGACCGGCGGCGTGCCCATCGGGAACTGGCTCACGCGGGCCGCGTTCGCGATGCGCTTCGGCGACATCAACCTCATGCTCTCCGACCGCGTCAACGAGGAGTCGCGGATCCTGCACGACCGCATCCCGGCCCAGCGCGTCCAGGCGGTCGCGCCGTGGCTGACGATCGACGCCGACCCATACCCGAGCGTGGTCGACGGCCGCATCGTGTGGGTGCTCGACGCCTACACGACGACCGACAGCTTCCCGAACTCGACCCTCAGCGACTGGACCCGCGCCATCTCGGACTCGCGGACGCAGGCGGACCGCCTGCTGGTGGGCCAGCAGGTCAACTACGTGCGCAACTCGGTCAAGGCCACCGTCGACGCCTACGACGGCACGGTGACGCTGTACGAGTGGGACGAGGAGGATCCGATCCTGCAGACCTGGCAGAAGGTGTTCCCCGGCGCGGTGACCCCGAAGTCGGAGATCTCCCCGGAACTGCTGGAGCACCTGCGCTACCCGCAGGACCTGTTCAAGGCGCAGCGAGAGATCCTGGGCCGTTACCACACGACCAGCCCGAGCACCTGGTACACGCAGACCGACATCTGGCAGGTCCCGAACGACCCGGTGCGGGGCGGCCAGCAGGGTCTCAAGGAGCCTCCGTACTTCCTCACGATCCGCTGGCCGGGCGACACCAACCCGCACTTCGCGAACACGACGGTCTTCGTGCCCAAGGACCGCGAGAACCTCAGCGTGTACATGGCGGTGAACGCCGACGCCACCAGTGAGGACTACGGGCGGATGCGCGTGCTCAAGCTGTCCGACAGCAAGCAGATCGCCGGCCCCGGCCAGACGTACAACTTCATCGCGACCAACCCGCTGGTGGCGGACAGCCTGCTGCCGTTCAACCGGCAGGGGGCCTCTGCGTCCGCGATCTACGGCAACCTGCTGACGCTACCGCTCGGCGGCGGCCTGCTGTATGTGCAGCCCATCTACACGCAGACGACGGCCACGACCGGTGCCTACCCGGCGCTGCGGTTCATCGTGGTGCGGTTCGGCGAGGAGATCGGCATCGGGGACACGCTGCAGGCGGCACTCGACCAGGTGTTCCAGGGCGATGCCGGGGCGGAGACGGGCGAACAGCCGATCGACGAGCCGGCGGTGCCCTCTGAGCCGTCCGACCCCGAGGACGCCCAGACCAGGGCCCGCAACCTGCTCGACGAGGCCCAGGGCCTGTTTGAGGCCGCGGATCTGGCGCTGCGCAACGGGGACCTGGCCGACTTCCAGGCCAAGGTGAAGGCGGCCGAGGCGAAGATCGAGGAGGCGGCCGACGCGCTGAGCTGAGGTCAGTCGCGGAGGTCGACGACCTCCGCGACCAGCCCGCGGGCGGCCAGGGCGGGGAGCAGTTCCTCGGCCGCGCCGGCCACGGCGACGGTGAGGGTGTCGGGCCGCACCTCGTCGCGGAAGGCCTCCGTGGCCTGCGCGGGGGTGACCACGCCGAGGTCGGCGAAGTGGCGGTTCATGTACCCGGCGTCCAGGCCGGCGGCCGCCAGCGCCGATGCCTGGCCGACGATGTCGGCCGACGTCTCGTTGGCGAGCGGCGCGACCCCCACCAGGTAGCGGCGGGCATCGTCGATCTCGGCGGCGGTGAAGGGGTCACGCAGTTCGAGCCCGTCGAGCAGTCGCGCCACCGCGTCCGCGGCCACCTCGGTCCGGACGCTGCCGCCGACGGTGAATTGTGACTCGCCCACGCCTGGGGAGAACCCACCGCCGATGCCGTAGCTGTAGCCCAGGCGCTCCCGCAGCTCCAGGTTCAGGCGGCTGGCGAATGCGCCGACGACGGCATGCCCGGCGAGCCGCAGCGCGGGCCACCGCTCATGGCTCCTCGGCACCGACCGCCGGCCGATGAGGATGGTGGCCTGCACGGAGCCGGGGCGGTCGACGACGACGATCCTGGACCTGCCGTCGGGGGCCGGCGCGGGCGTCGACCCGGATCCCCGACCTGGCCCGACCCAGTCGGCGAGTCGGGAGAGCGGGGCGGGGTCCGGAAGGTCGCCCGCCACGAGAAGGACGGCGCCGTCCGGGGTGAAGTGCCGCCGGTGCCACGCGTGCGCGTCGGCCGCGGTGAGCTGCCCCAGCGTCGCGGGTGTGCCCGCAGCGGGGCGGCCCTCCCGATGTTCGGCGCCGTAGAGTTCGCGCCGCAGCGCGAGGCGCGCGGACGGACCCGGCGACGCCAGCTTGGAGTCGTAGGCGGCGACCTGTGCCTCGACGTGGTGCGCCACGTCCCGCTCCGCGTACTCCGGTTCGGCGAGCACCTCGACGAAGAGGCGCAGCACCTCCGGCAGGCGGCGTGTGGGGGCCTGGCCGCCGAACGTCGTGTACCGCAGCCGGGCGGTTCCGTGGAGGGTGGCGCCCTGCCCCTCCAACAACTCACCGATCCGGCCGTCTGGGTGGCTCACGGTGCCCTCGTCGATGGCGTGCAGCGCGACGGTGCCGAGGCCCTCGAGGTCCCGCGGCTCCGCCGCGAGCGCAACGGGCAGCACAAGCTCGAAGGTGGCCAGGTGCTGGCCGGGGAGGTGGACATGCCACACCGTCAGCCCCGTGGGGAGCGCCATGACGGTGGGCGTCGGGAAGTGCCACGCCTGCGACAGCGTGACGTCGGGCCGGATCATGCGGCTGCCTCCGCGTGGTAGTGGAGTTGATGGGCCGACGCAGGCGCCAGCCAGCGGCCCGCAGCCGCGGCGACGGCCCCCGCGTCCAGGGCGAGGACCTCGGTGAGGTGATGGTTGACCTGGCCGGGGTCCCCGTGCAAGAGCCAGGCCTCGTTGATGGCGTCGGCGCGCCCGGCCGTGGTGGCGAGTTCCCAGAGCCACTCGCGTTCGTACTGCGCGATGGCGCGCGCGAGTTCCTCGTCGGTCGGGCCCTCGTCGGCGAAGCGCGCGACCTCGTCGAGCACGGCGTCGGAGAGCCGGGGGAGGGGCACCCCCTCGACGGGGCGGGCGAGGAGCGCCGCGACCGACCGGGTGGACCGGTGGGTGAGGCTGGCGCTGTGTGCCTCGTTGGCCAGGTCGCCGTGCCGCACGAGCCGTCGGTGCAGCCGGGAGGTGTTGCCGTCGGCGAGGATGGCGAGCGCGAGGTCGATGGCCGGCTGGTCCGGATGAGCCGCGGGCGGCGTCGCCCAGGACAGGTACGTCAACGGGTGGGGCACGTCCCGGGTCACCGACACCACCGTCGGCGGGCCCGGCGGGGGGTCGGGCACGTCGCGGGGCGCGCGGCCGGGACGGGCCGGGAGTCCACCGAGGTAGCGCTCGGCCAGGGCCACGCCCTCGTCGCCCGTGACGGGGCCGCAGAGCACGAGCCGGATGTTCGCGGGCCGGTACCAGGTGTCGAAGAACGCGGCGACGTCGTCGAGGGACGCGTCGTCGAGGTCCGCCATGGCGCCGATGGTGAGGTGACCGTAGGGGTGCTCGGGGGGGAAGTGCTGCGCCGTGAGGAGCTCGAGGAGGTCGCCGTAGGGCTGGTTGTCGTAGCGCTGCCGCTTCTCCTCCTTGACCACCTGCCGCTGCGCCTCGAAGTTCTCCGCGGTGATGGCCAGGGAGGAGAACCGGTCGGACTCGAGCCACAGCGCCAGCTCCAGCGCGCCGCGCGGCACGGTCTCGAAGTAGTTGGTGCGGTCGCTCGACGTGGTGGCGTTCACCGTGCCGCCCAGGGCCTCGACGGTGGCCATGTGCTCACCGCTGGCGACGTTGGCCGACCCCTGGAACATCAGGTGCTCGAAGAGATGGGCGAACCCGGTACGGCCCGGCTGCTCGTCCGCCGACCCGACGTCGACCCAGAGGTTGACGGCCACCCCGGGCGCCGCCGCGTCGGGGGCCACGACCACCTGAAGTCCGTTGTCGAGGCGGGCTCGGGTCAGGGGATAGCTCAGGGCGGCCTCGGTCATGCGCGCAAGGCTAGCCCACGGGGCCGCGGCCTCAGTGGAGCGCTGCGTCGGCCGGGCCGGCGGCCCAGGCGTGGAACGTGACGGTGAGTCCGGCGCGGGTCGGGGCGCAGGTGAACGGCCCGGCCAGCGCCTCGGCATCGGGTGGGAAGGGCGCCACCCGGACCAACCGCAACTCCTCGCCGTCGAGCCCGGCACGCACCGTCAGCGCGTCTCCGGCCCGCGACACACGGACCCGCACGCGACGACCCCGCCACTCGTCGACGGGGGCGACGGACCAGTCCGAGAGCGGGCCTGTGACGACGGCGCCCAGCTGGAGGTGGCCGTCGGCGAACTCCACGCCCGCCTTGGTCCAGCGGTCGGCGCCGGCGGTGACGAAGAGCCCGGCCTGGTCGAACTGCTGATCGAAGTCCGCGGTGAAGACGACCTCCATCGCGGAGCCGGCGGGGAACGGCGCCACCAGCGCGTGCTCGGTGTCGTGGACGAAGCCGTAGGAGGTGACCCGCCACGCGTCGGACCCCTCGGCGGCCGTGACGCGGAGTGTCGCGCCCTCGTCGTCGACCGCCACCGGCGGCGTCGTCCAGGTGCCGGCGGACCAGGGCAGCGAGGTCATGTTCATGGCCCCACGCTAGCCGCGCACGGGGACTGGACGGGCGGAGTAGGTTTTGTTGCATGAAGTATCGCTATCTCGGTAACTCCGGACTGAAGATCACCGAACTCACCTATGGCAACTGGCTCACCCACGGTTCGCAGGTCGAGGCTGACACCGCGACCGCCTGCGTGCGCGCCGCCCTGGACCACGGCATCACGTCGTTCGACACCGCCGACGTCTACGCCAACACCGCCGCCGAGGTCGTGCTGGGCGAGGCGCTCAAGGGGGAGCGGCGCGAGTCGCTCGAGGTCTTCACCAAGGTCTACTGGCCGGTGGGGCCCAAGGGCGCCAACGACGTCGGCCTGTCGCGCAAGCACATCATGGAGGGCATCAACGGCTCGCTCTCGCGGCTGCAGATGGACTACGTCGACCTGTACCAGGCGCACCGCTACGACGTGGAGACCCCGCTCGAGGAGACGATGATCGCCTTCGCCGACGTCGTGCGGCAGGGCAAGGCCCTCTACATCGGCGTCTCGGAGTGGCCGGCCGACAAGATCCGCGAGGCCGCCCGCTACGCGAAGGAACTGAAAATCCCGTTCGTCTCGAACCAGCCCCAGTACTCCATGCTGTGGCGCGTCATCGAGGACCAGGTCATCCCGGCCTCCGAAGAGGTGGGCGTGTCGCAGATCGTGTGGTCGCCCATCGCGCAGGGTGTGCTCACGGGCAAGTACAAGCCGGGCCAGCCCGCGCCCGAGGGGTCGCGCGCCACCGACACCAAGGGCGGCCAGCAGATGATCAGCCGCTGGATGCGCGACGACGTCCTCGGCGCGGTGCAGCGGCTGCAGCCGGTCGCGGACGAGCTGGGGCTCACGATGGCCCAGCTCGCCGTCGCCTGGGTGCTGCAGAACAACAACGTCGCCGCGGCCATCATCGGTGCCTCGCGGCCCGAGCAGATCGCCGAGAACGTCAAGGCGAGCGGTGTCGAGATCCCGGACGAGCTCATGTCCAGGATCGACGAGGTGCTCGGCGACATGGTCGAGCGGGACCCCGCCAAGACCGTCGCGCCCGACGGCCGCCCGGCCTGATTCCCCACGTCCGCGTCGCTCGATTTTGTATGTCCGCAGACAATGCGTATAGTTAATCGAGCGACGCGGGGTGGAGCAGCTCGGTAGCTCGCTGGGCTCATAACCCAGAGGTCACAGGTTCAAATCCTGTCCCCGCTACGAAACGTGGCCCTGACAAGCAGCAATGCTGTCAGGGCCACGTGCCTTTTACTGGGTGTTCCCTACTTACCCACCTACTACGCGAAGACGCGGCTTGGACGGCAGCACCATGACGTTGGCCGCGTGGGTGGCTGCCTCCTGTCGTGGTCCGAGGTATCGGGCTGTCACGTTGATGTCCGCGTGCCCCAGCTGATCAGCGATTCGCGCCAGCGAAAGACCGTCCCTGTCCATCCAGCTAGCGACTGTTCGGCGGAACGTGTGCGTTCCTGCCCACTGAACCCCAGCGCTGTCGAAGACGCTCCGAAACACCTTGCCGACGTTGTTACGGTCACGCGGCTGCCCGAGCTTGCTCGCGAAGTACGTGGTTCCGAACACAAGCCCAGTGGTTCCGTGCAGTTCGGCCCGCGCTCGCAGACGCGCTGTCAGGTCTGGCGACATTCCAAGGGTGCGGTCTGCCTGCCTGGTCTTGGTGCCACGGACATGGACTGTCTGCGCTTCAAGGTCCACGTCTTCCCAAGACGTGAACCGCACTGGGTCTGATGGAGACTCGCGCAATTTGATTCCGACCAGCTGTGTGCGGTCGGTTTGGCCAGCATAGAACGCCTTCTCGAACTCGGCGGGCGGGATGTCGCCGAGGTAGCCGTGGAGGCGCTTCGTGTTGTGCCAGTGCACCCATCCGAGGGTCGCGAGCTCGAGGTCCTCGACGCTCTTCCATGGACCGGACCGGGCGGGCCCGCGGACCAGTTCGGTCTTGTAGTAGCCGTTGACCGTTTATGCCGACGTGTGGATTATGCCGACCGTGACCACGTTTACCCTTGTCAGAGACGATCGTCTCCTGGTGGTGTCGGCATAGTCAGAGGGCTTCGAGCCAGGTGAGGATCTCGGGGGGCGGGGTGAATGTGCCTGGGGTGACTCCTGGGGGTCTGGTCTTGTCGAGGGCTGCCTTCTTTGTCTCCATGTCGGCGTGGAGGTAGATGTCGGTGGTGGAGGTCTGCTCGTGGCCTAGCCAGAGCGCGATGACTGTGATGTCGACTCCGGCGTGGAGGAGGTTCATGGCGGTCGTGTGCCGGAGGGTGTGCATGGTGACGTGTTTGCTGTCCACTGAGGGGCAGGTCTTCGCGGCGGTGCGGACATGGGTCGCGAGGCGGTGCTCGATGGCGTCGCGGGAGAGGGCGTTTCCGTGGGGTCCGGGGAAGAACGCGTTGCCTGGCAGGCGGTTGCGTTCCTGTAGGTAGGTGCGGATCTGGTTTCGGGTTGTGGTGCTGATCGGGGTGACGCGATGCTTGCGGCCCTTGCCCTGGCATTCGACGTAGGGGCTGCTCTGGGTGTGGATGTTGTTGGTGGTCAGGTCGATGAGTTCGCTGATCCGCAGGCCGGTGTTGATGGCCAGGGCGAGCATCATCTGGTCTCGTCGGCCGGTCCAGGTCGCGACATCGGGTGCTGCGAGCAGCGCCTCAGTCTCTTGCGGGTTGAGGTAGCTGATCAGGGGTTTCGTGGTCTTGGCGGGTGGGATGGTCAGGACGCGGCGGATGGTTTCGGCGGCCTCGGGGTGGTCGGGCAGGGTGTGTGCGAGGAGGACGCGGATCGCGCCGAGGCGGGCGTTGCGGGTGGCGGGCGTGTTGGCCCGCTCGCGGGTGAGGTGGTCGAGGAAGCCGGTGACGGTGTCGCGGTCGATGTCTTCGAGCCGGATCTGGTCTGCGGTGGTCGGGGTGGTCGTGCAGATGTGTTTGATCAGGAGGCGCCAGGTGTCGCGGTAGGAGGCGATCGTGTTGGGGGTGAGGTTGCGCTGGATGTGGACGTAGTCGGTGAAGAACGCCTGCAGTGCGCTGGTGAGGTAGGTCATGGTGATTTCACTCCATCGTGAGGGTGGTGGTGCGGTGGGCGGCCAAGGCCAGGAGTTCTGGGACGGCCTCGACGTACCAGTAGGTGTGGGACGGGTCGGAGTGGCCGAGCCAGGTCGCCAGCAGGCTCAATGTCGCTGCGGGATCGGCCCCGTCGCCGGTGTAGGAGCGGATCATCTGCCTCGTGGCGAAGGTGTGGCGCAGGTCATGCAGCGTTGGCGCCGGCCCGTTCCAGGTGAAGTCGGCCGCGTCACGGAGCCTGTGGAAGTAGGCATCAATGGTGACCCGCTTGTAGCCCGTGCCTTTGACGGTGACGAAGAGTGGCCCATCGGGTTGCGGGCCGGCGGCCAGACGGGCAGGGCTGTTCTCGTACTCGGCCAGCGCCGCGATGGTGCTGGAGTGGAGGGGGACGAGCCGGTCGGGGCCGTGCTTGTTTGCCCGGATCAACACGCTGCCCTCACCGGGATCGACGTCCCGGACGCTGAGCCGCAGGACCTCCCCGATGCGCATGCCGGTCACCGCCAGGAGGGCGATGATGTGAGCCATCGTGGCTTGGACGAGCGGGGGTGTGAACACCTTCCGGCAGCAGGAGATCAGTGCGTCGACCTCGTCCTGGGTGTAAATGTGGGGCCGGCGTCGATCCCTTCCGCCGCGCAACGCGTTGGCGGCTGGGACTTCAACATCCAAACCGATGGCATGGCAGTGGCGTGCCAGGCCTCTGACCGCGGCGAGACGTTGACGCTGGTAGGAGTGGGCCAAGCCCCCATCCCCCCGCGCCCACGTGACCACGTCTGAGGCCGTGAACCCAGCCTGCGGGCGACCACTGGCCCACAACCACTCGAGGAAGCGACGAGCGTGGCGCTCTTCCTCGATGAGCCCGAAACCCAACGCCCGGCGCCGGGCGAGGTAGTCCTCCAGGGCTGCCGTCAGGTTGGGATTGACCGGTCGCGCGGTCACGGCAGCCGTCCCCACGACGGCGCCAACCGACGCAACGATTCGGTGTCCACCCGCGCGTAGGTCATCGATGAGGCGAGGTTCGCATGGCCCAGGAGTTCCTGAACCTGGCGGATGGTCCCGCCCCCAGCCAGTACCTGGCAGGCGGCGGTGTGACGAAGTCGATGGGCGTAGACGCCCTCCAGGCCAGCCAGGCGGGCATGCTTGGACACGACCTCGGTCACACCGGTGCGATGCAGGGCCTGCAACGGTGGCAGGGACCGGACGAAGACGCTGCGTTCCGCCGGATCGCAACGCCGGACCCGCAGGTAGTCGACCAGGGTCTCGCCGACGTCGACGGGCATCGGCAGGACCAGCACGCGGCCGCCCTTACCCACCACCCGGACCGACGGCTCCCGCCAGTCGATGTCTTCAAGGGTCAACCCGGCGGCCTCACCGGCGCGGATCCCCAGCCGGGACAACATCACGATGATCGCCAGGTCACGCCTGCCCGTGGAGCAGTCCAGATCAACCGCACCTTTCAAGGCCGCTACCTCGCCCGTCGTGAGTCCCTTCGGTAGACCCGTACGAACCCGACGCGGCGAAAGGATGCCAAGGGAGACCTGCTCGTTGATCAAACCGTTGGCCGCCGACCACGCGAGCAGACCACGAAGCAGCACGGCCTCGCTCTGGGCCGTCGACGAGGAGTACCCGGTAACCACACGACCCAGGAAGTCGTTGGCCATCGCGACGTCGACAAGTTCCCAACACAGGTTCCCCGACGGATCCTCGATCAACGCCAGGAACGCTCGGCCCAACCGGCGGGCCTTGTAGATCCAGCTGACCCCTTGGCCTTGCTCCTCCTCGAGGAAACGCAGCCACCCCGCCAGGAACGCCTCCGCCGGACTGTCCTCAGCACGTGCCTCCGGCTCGGGTCTGAGATGACCCGTCTCACCCAGGAACCGGACCACCGCCGACACGTTCTCGTTAGCCGAGCGATGCTCCGGATGCCGGGCATGGGACTGCTGACGGTCCATTGTCCTCACTGACCATGCGCACCACACGACTCGCGTCCAGGTTCCCAAGAGTGAGCCCTTTGGCGACCATCCACGAGCCGAGCCGTGCCGCCGCGCGGACATGGTTACGCTGCGTGGTCGAGGCGTAACCCTGCTCGACAAGCCAACCGATCAGACCCACCATCACGGCTGCAAGAGGACCGGCAGGCCGACGCGGCCAGATCCTCGCATGCCAACCACCCGCCGGAGGGCCAGCAGCACAACCCTCAAGCTGAATCGGAGAACCCATGACCCACCCCTCCCGTCCGGAAAAGGGCAGGCTCTCACGCCGCGATTATGCCGACAACCCCCCGACCCAACCAGTTCCGACAAGGGCAGACGTGGTCACGGTCGGCATAATCCACACGTCGGCATAAGCCGTCAAATGCCGATGTCGGCATTTGATCGCCTCGGCCAGAGCGTTGTCGAACGAGTCGCCGACGGTTCCGATCGACGGGGGTCGCGCCGATCTCCGCGAGTCGCTCTCCGTAGCGGATGGAGGTGAATTGGCTGCCCGCGTCGCTGTGACAACGTAGATCGCCGTGGTGATGGCCCCTGGACCAGCGGGCCATCTCGATCGCGTCGAGGACCATCTCGGTGCGCATGTGTGGAGCGACCCGCCAGCCGACGATCATCCGGGAGAACGCGTCGATGATGAAGCACACGTAGGCGACACCGGCCCACGTCGGCACGAACGTCAGATCTGTGACCCACAACCGGTTCGGGGCTGTCGCGGTGAACTCCCGCTTGACCAGGTCCGGGTGCCTGGTCGCGGCCGGGTCGGCCTTGGTGGTCTTGACTCGCTTCGAGCGTGTCGCGCCCTCCATGCCGGCGGCACGCATCAACCGGCCTGTCTGGTCTCGGCCGATGTCGATCCCGGCTCGGCGGCCGGCCTTCCATAACTTGCGGACGCCGTAGACGCGGTAGTTGTCATCCCAGAGCCTCACCAGCTGCGGGGTGAGGATGGCGTCGCGGAGGGCCCGCGCCGACGGGGCTCGATCCTTCGCTGCGTAGTAGGTGCTCGGAGCCACCTGCAACAGGCTGCAGATGGGCTCGACTCCGAGGGGGCGACCCTCAACCATGTCGTCCTTGTTCGCGTCGATGAACGCGACTACTTCCGGTGTTGGCGGTCGAGCTCCGCCCCGAAGAAACTCGCTGCCCGCTTCAGTATTTCGTTGGCGCGGCGAAGCTCGCGGACCTCCTGCTCCAACTCCCGAACCCGCCGGGCCTCGAGCGTCGTCACGCCGGCTACGTGACCATCGTCGATGTCGGCCTGCTTGACCCACGACCGCACTGACTCGACGCCGTATCCGAGCTGCGCCGCGACCCGCTGCACGGTCCCATGTTCGGTCCCCAGCTCGGCCCGCAACGTGCGCACCATCCGGACCGCGGCGGCCTTCTCCTCCGGCGAATACCGACGCGTCGTCGGCTTCCCTGCTGTCTGCTCTTTCGGCATAACCCCATCCTCGTTTCCAAGGTCAGGAGTCTCCAACAAACTCAGTACGGTTCAGACGGAACTCCTCGACCGGATCCACCAACGCCACTGAGCCGCAGCAATCCGCCGACCATGGGCACAAATTGGCCTAAGTCAGGTCTTACCTTCTTTTGGTTGTGAGGTTGCCTTTAGGACGCTCCAAATGGCGCGTCTGGTGTGCGGGTTTCTTAGCGGGCCTGTTAGCTCCTTGCCGAGCCATGAGTTCGGCGGGAACGTTCAGAACCACGCGGAACACAAGGTTAGCTGATGGGCCCTTGAGGAAGTTGCAGGCTTGAAGTGGTCGCGGAAGGGCGAGCAGACAACCGGAAGTGTTCTTACGCCGAGGCAGGGCTATTGACCGACTCACCGTCGTGTCGACGCGTGAACGACCGTGGGTCTGATTGAGTGGCCTCATGCTCACGAATCCAGTACGCGAGGCGGTTGCGCGCCTTGCGCAACGCAGTACGGTCCCCACCGAAGCGGACCTCCAGTCAGACATCCACTTCCTGCTCGTCGCCGGGGCACTCGGCTTGGAGGACGACCAAGTCGTGAAGCTCGAATCGCAACTCGGTGACGGAACCCGCCGACGCATCGATATCGAAATCGGCCACCTGGTCATCGAGGTCAAGAAGGACCTGCGCAAGACCGGTGCTCTTGCTGAGGCCGAGAAGCAGCTCGCGGGCTATCTCGGACGTCGTGAGGCCGATCTAGCCACCACGTTCGCCGGTGTCCTCACCGACGGGACCACATGGCTCCTCTACCGACTGGACGACGGTGTCGCCGCCAAGGTGGCACAGCTCGACCTTGACCCGAAAGAGCCCGACTCCGATCGACTCGTTAGCTGGCTGGAGTCGATCATGGCCACCCGGCAAAAGATCGCGCCAACGCCAGAGGCGATTGTGCAGATGCTCGGCGCAGACGCCCCCGGCCACCGCCTAGACCATGCTGCACTCGCTGATCTGCTGGACAGGGTGCGAACTAATCCCGAAGTGCAACTGAAGCGCTCGCTCTGGGCCAAGCTTCTCCGAACTGCGTATGGTGACGCTTTCAGCGACGACGAGCGCCTGTTCGTCAATCACACCCTGCTCGTCATCACCGCCGAAGCAATTGGACACGCCGTTATCGGATTCGATATCGCCAACGACCTATCCCCACAAGAAATCGTTACCGGCAGCCGGTTTGATGAATCTCAGGTTTACGGCGTCGTCGAGAGTGACTTTTTCGATTGGCCCTTAGTCTCAGATTCCGGCATTCAAATAGTTGCCGACATCGTGAGACGTGTCGCTCGATTTGATTGGTCTGCCGTAGACCATGATGTGATGAAGCTCCTTTATGAGTCGGTAATCGAGCAACGCGACCGCGAGAGCCTCGGGGAGTACTACACCCCTGACTGGCTGGCCCGCGAGATGGTGACTGACACCATCTCCGACCCAGCCGCCCAGCGGGTTCTTGACCCCTCTTGCGGATCGGGAACCTTCCTGTTCCACGCTGTGCGCGCCCACGTTCAGGCGGTGGAGGATGCCGGACACAGCCCCGGTCAGGCCGTGTCCAGCGCTTGCACTCATGTTTTCGGCATCGACATCCACCCCGTGGCCGTCACCCTGGCTCGTGTGACCTACCTGATGTCACTGGGCACTGTTCGCCTCGCCCACGAAGAGCGAGGGCCGGTCACCGTGCCTGTATTCCTCGGTGATTCGCTTCAATGGGAGCGGCACCGAGACTTGTTCGCCGATTCTGAGGCGGTTCGGGTATCAACGTCGTCCGACGAGCTCATGGAGGGCGGCGGTGGTGGACTGTTCGATGACGATCTGGTGTTCCCTGCATCGGTATGGTCTGACGCGAGCAAGTTCGACTCAATCGTCACTGACCTCGCTGCGGAAGCAATCCGCGCCGCTGTGCGCACTAGCAAGGCGACCCCCACTCCTTCGATCAAGGGCCTGACCCCGATACTTCAACGATTCAAGATCGATGACGAGGATGACCGCAGAATCCTGACTTCCACTTTTGAAACGTGGGTCGGTCTTGAACGCCAAGGACGTGATCGGATTTGGGGCTACTACGTCCGAAACCTCGTCCGTCCAATCTGGCTCACTCAGCCCGAAAACCGAGTGGATGTCTTGGTGGGCAATCCTCCATGGTTGCGTTACAGCAAGATGACGTCAGCTATGCAGAGCCGCTATACCGATCTGGCTAAGCCAAGGCAGTTGCTGACGGGGGGACTCGGGGCGTCCGCCCGCGATCTCTCCACGTTGTTCGTGGTCCGCGCTGTGGAGTTGTACCTGACTGACGGCGGGCGGTTCGGCTTCGTCATGCCGTTTGGCACTCTGAGCCGCCGTCCCCACACCGGCTTCCGTACCGGCAAATGGTCCAGCAAGGAAGCACACCTCACGGTCGTCTTCGACAAGCCCTGGGACCTGTCAGAAATTCAGCCGCTGTTCCCCATGACCTCCTGCGTCGTGAGAGGGCGTCACTCCAGTGCGTCGGGAGCGTTGCCCGAGACCGCGATCCAGTGGCACGGACCCAAACATGCGCAGCCAGCGCGCAAGACTGGTGAAGTGGTCATCGCAGCCATCGATGCAAGTGACGATGCGGTGTATCCATACCAGTCAGAGTTCCGACAGGGAGCGATCATCCTGCCTCGCATGCTCGTCATGGTTGAGCCCAAGGCTGCTGGGCCGCTCGGCGCGGGCGGTGGCCGCACGTCCGTCGCTTCGTTCCGCTCGTCTCAGGAGAAGGGCTTTTGGAAGACTGCGCCGTCGCTGGAAGGCACCGTTGAACAGCGCTTCGTTCATGGGGTGCATCTCGGAGAGACGATCGCCGCGTTTCGGGCCCTTGCCCCTAGAAGGGCGGTCCTTCCCCTTGACGAGACACACTTGTTCAGCCAGAAGGAGATCGATCAGTTCCCCGCCATGTCTCTTTGGTGGGAGAAGGTCGAATCGTTATGGGAGCTCGGCAGAGCGGCAACCGAAGAGGCACCGTTACATGAACGGCTCGACTTCCATGGTCAACTGAGTGCCCAGCTACCCATTCGCCCCAACAGAGTCGTCTACACCAAGTCCGGGAGCAACTTAGCCGCAGCGAGGCTGTCAGATGGCGACCTGTCACTGATTGACCACAAGCTCTACTGGGCTTCCTTCAGCACCGAGGCCGAAGCACTCTATCTAGTCGGGCTGCTCAATTCCGAGGCACTAAAGGGGCGGGTGACGCGCTTCCAAGCCAAGGGACTCCTAGGGGCTCGCGACTTCGACAAGTACGTCTTCCGCGCGGGGTTGCTGCCGTTCGACGATTCCCACCCCGATCACCTGACCCTTGTGGCAGTAGCACGGGAAGCCGAACACATCGCTTCACAGGTAGCCATCGGAGAGGGCACCGCAAACGCCGCTGCCCGGAGGCTGGTAGGGGCGGCACTGCTGAGGACCGGTCTCAGAGAACGCTTGGAAGAGGCTGCCGCTCGTTGCCTGGCCTAAGCGGCTTACGGGGGCAATGAACAGAGAAGCCTCACCAACTTGGCTAGGTCTGAGTATGCCCGCACTCTGCGCCCGGACGTTTCTCGCGGTGAGAGCCGCGTCCCTTTGCATCGGCGCGCCAAACCGTTCCCGCGCTGTGCCAACAGCTAGCGTGTGAAGTATGCCAGGACACGGGGGAATCAAGTGGTTCAGCGCGCATGCGCCCAATCCGTCTGCAAGCTATGTCTCCGCGCCGGATGCGAGTCGGGCTATCGTCTGCGGCCACTGTGGGGCTACGGTCACTGCCGCCGTTCTGGCGGCTGTGCATGAAGCTGACTATCCAATCTCAAGAACATTCATCTACATCAGGTTACAAGGTCTGGAAGTAGTCACGCCGGAGTCCAATCACAACAAGACGCAGATGCGCTCATGAATTCAATTGGAGACGCTCAGTTCAACACGCCGATAACACTTGAGGTACTCGACCCCGAGTGGCAGTTCGAAACTCTTCAATACGTAACACAGGCCACGCGCACCTATCTGAAATCTGCGTAGCCTCAACAGCAGATGGAGATGAACCTCACAAACCGTCACTTTGCTGACGTGATAAAGACAATTGATCCGAGATCTGTGTCAGCGTTCAAATCAGACTGGAGCACCCGTCGATAGACATCTTTCTTGGCTCAGGGCCGAAGCTGGCTGTGGGTGGGCGATCCAACGGGAATGGGAACGGTGAGGCCGTACGCACACTGGTTCTCCTACGAACTCTGACAGTGCCGTCTAGACCATCTGGAGCGTTATCCCATTCAGCCACGACCTGAACTCGCTCGCCGGTATTCCTAGCTGAGTCGCCAGAACTGAGGTCGAAGTCCCCTCCTGACGGAGCAACGCCAGTGCCTGACGTAACCGCTCAGATTGCTCTCTTGGGATTCCTCCAGGCTCCGATCGACGAAACCCCTGCCGAGAAAGTTGGACGCATAGGTCTCGATAACCCCACTCGGTCAGCATGTTGAGTTCCTTAAGTCGGTGCGTGAGTGCCATGGCGGCTACACCCCATTTCAGCTTCGCATGGAGGATCATCGGCACCGTGGCATTGACTAACCCCGCTGCCTGCACGGAAGCTCTTGGCATCAGGAATGCAGCAGCAAACTGGTTGGCTTCCATCTCAGCCTCGGGACCGCGCGGACTTTCGTGCTCGCAGTGAAGAACCAAGTGCCCCAGTTCATGGGCTGCATCGAACCGTGACCGTTCGGCAGACTTGCGTGTAGACATCAGCACGAAGGGGTCCTCCTCTCTATAGAAAGAGAAGGCGTCAAGTTCGGACAGGTGGCTGGGAAGCGAGTACACGCGCACCCCGTTGGCTTCAAGCAGGTGGACCATATTCTGGATGGGGCGCTCGCCCAGGCCCCACTTTGCCCGCACTGTGGATGCGGCAGTCTCCGGCACATACCCGGGAAGCGTCGGAACGTTCGGCTGCGGGAACCGGAACTGCGCAGACAGCCAAGTGTCGAACTCCACAATCTGCGAACCAACAGCCAGCGCTGAGTCCCGCTGCTTGGCGGTCATCTTCGAGAGAGCCCGGAAGCTGACTGCTTCGACAGGCACCTCCTCCGATTCGGGTAGGAAGAAGAACTCGCGCGTGACACGCAGCACATTGGAGAGCACAATCAGTGCCTCGTCACTCGGCACGGCGTGGCCGTTCTCATAGTTCGACAGTGTTCGGGTTGATAGACCCGACTCTCGTGCAAGGGCAGCACTGCTCCACCCCAATCGCTTGCGCGCCAGGGTGAGTCGCTGCCGGCTAAACTCCGGCTCCATTGGACTAACCCACACGTTCCACGGTCAACCGGTAGGGCTCCAGGTCATCGTCATCCGGCTGGACCATGCCGCCGATGGGCGTCCCGGCGTCCGGGACCTCCACGATGATCCGCTCAGCCCAAGAGACCTGCCCAGCGGGACTGGCTTCGTCCGGCAGTGACACCTCTAAGAAGAGCTTCCCACCCTTGGTGACCCGATAGAGGACCATCCACGTCTGGAGAGACTCCAGCACAGCCGGTTCGACGTACTCGTCAGGGCCCTCAAACTCAGGGCCGAAGTCGAACGGAATGCGATTGTCCACGACGGCTTGGTAGAACGTCGGGCCTTTGGGGTTCTTGGGCTGTGGAATCAGATCAGCGCGGCCGGTGCCCTTGTCGCCGCCCACGACGAGAAGCTTGAAACCGCGATCGAAATGAAGGGTCAGCTCTTGGTTCTTGGGACGTCGAGCCACCCACCCGCTGGGGATCAGCTCCTCCCGCAGGAATCGGGTCATGCGAGCCCAGAGCAGGGTGCCACGAGTCCCCACCGGGTCGAGGTCAGTGCATGTCGCCGCTTCGGCGTAGGCTCGCTGGATGGTCCGGATCAGCTGCTCGGCCGACAGGCCAAGCTTCGCCAGCCGATCGACGGCCTCGACACCTTCATAGGTTTGGGGCTGGTACATGGAGCCCTCCTTCCACTGCGCGAAACTCTACCTCATCTGAGGACGAAAAACACGCACCTGCTGCATCTCGCTCACGAACTCAGGATCAAGACACCCCGATCGCCAGCCGGATCTGCGCCATAGCGATGCGTCTACGCCTCTGGAGCGAAGACGATGTCCATCAGTGTCGTCACGGCGTTGGCCAACTCGGCCGAGCGACCGTCAGCTCGCTTGTTGCGAGCCATGATGCGCTGAACCTTGGCATCAATGTCAGTCCGATCAGTAGCATCCGTGTAGGTCTTGACGAAGGAGATCCAGTGGCGAGCTTCGATGCCCGAGATCTCGGTCTCCAGGGCAGTCTGACAGTAGTCCTTCATGAGCCCGTGCACTCGAGCCATGCACGTGCGAGGTCTCGGACGGCCCAGCATGACTGGTAGCGTCCCGCCTACAGCGTATGATCGGGCCACGGCGTCAGACATGGGGCCACCGCCCTGGCCTCAAGGATAAACGCGACACTAAACCGAGCACGTGTTACGCCAACATACAGCTTGCAGGTCGCCTCATCGGCGAGATCGGTGACGCCGGTACGCAGGAACTTTGCTATGGGCCCAGTAGGATGGATGAGCACGTGGTCAACTGTGACCCCCTTCACCTCACCCAAGTTGCTAAACGAATAGACCTCCTCATACCTGCGGGCTGCCCTCTTGTCCCAGCCAAGCGCAAGCGGCATATGGGTCCTCGTATATTCGGACACTTGGTCGGGTGTGATGCGAAAAAATCCTTGATGGGAATGATTCTCAAGCTGTCGCGACTCCGCATCGCCAAAACCCCATGCCGGAGGAAACACCGAGTTTGCGAACGAGACCACCTCGTCCACCGATCGCCAATTGTAAAGAGACTCAACGATCTTGAGACGGCCTCGAGACTCTTGAGCACGAAACCAGTCAATCTTCCTCAGCCCACGGAATTGGCTGAGCTTTTGGTCGCTCTGGTTCGTGCTGTAGACCGACTGGCGAAGATCGCCGACCAATGTGACTCGCATTGGACTTAGTAACAATTTCTCAAGAATAACTAGATCCCAGCCTGTCAGATCCTGAACTTCGTCGACGCACAGCTCTTCATAAATCTTGGACAGCCTGTCTATTGGAGCCCCGTTGCTGGCTTCGATGATCGCGCCGACCAGAGATGACAAACCCGCCTTCGTAAGCGCTCCAGTAGGGTCAAAGTGACGCTGCTCTGCGGTAGCCTTGAGATGCGGCTTGTAGTGGAAGTTGAACCCCTCAACTCTGCGCCCTGGGTACTTGGCCGGAAGATAGGGCCGGACAAAGTGATTGATCAGAAAGCCATACCACCCCATCACTTCTGGCGCAGCAGTCCCGCAAGCTTCTCCCAAGCGCCCCCGGAGCTCCTCCTGTCCGTTGGTCGTGTAGGTGACGATCAGCCGCCTTCTGGGAGACTCCACACAGGCGTCGATGATTGACTGAGTCTTGCGTCCGCCAGCGACGGCCAAGGTCAGACGATTTTCACCAGTCACCCTGCAAATCCTCCACGGCTTCGTTGATGTAGGGAGGGAATGCTATTTTGACCGACGATTCCAGGATGCGAAGGGCAGCCTCGGTCTTGTTGGAGTCCTTGAGTATCCACTCCTCAGGGTCATCATTCTCCCCGAGGCAAAGCGCAGCACGTAGCACTTCAAGCTGCTGAGCGTTCGCGGCAACCACCTGAGGCTCTAGCGTCTTCCCTAGTGTCGGATCCCCAACGTACATCCGACGCTTCCCGTCCAATAATTCACCGTAGTGAGCATTCCAATCCTCTATCGCTTTCTTGTCGTTGTCTCTCAGGAAAATAACCTGCCGACCAAGCGCGTGACTCAACTCCAGGGATCGCTTGAAAGCTGTGCCCCGCAGGGAAACAATGTCGATCTTGTCCTCATGTGGCAACCTCCCACTGGCGTCCTCATATGCGCGCGCCAGCACCATCTCATCGGCGGGTCCTTCGACAAGGGCTAATTTATCCGCGAGCACTACACGCAGCGTGTCGTAGCCCGAGAGCTTCTTGAAGTAGCGGACTGTGTCGTTGGACACATCGGTGATGCGAGTAGCACCACCTTCGCTCAGCAGGATGAGATCCCCGAGTCCCAATCTGTTCAACACATAGGAACTGTGTGTCGTGACGATCATCTGCCGTCCAGCCGCGAGGTCCTCCAGTCGGCCCATGAGATGCATCAAGCGGGTGTGTGCGAGGTGGTTTTCCGGCTCTTCGACCAACACGACGCTCGTGGAATCAGCAGTCCGTGACATGGCCAAGGCTACCTTGGATGCAGACTGCTGGCCTTGACCAGACATTGCAAACGGAATATCGCCCACCTGAGGCACGACGGACCCCTGCCACCCACTGCCTGCAGCTTGATCTATCTGAAGGCCGATCTCCGCGTCTGGACTGTAGGCCTCAGCCTTAATGCGATCATTTGCTGCCGACAGGTGAGTCTCAGTGATGTTGTGACGGGCCTTTCGCAGAGCAGCCGAGAGTCTGGCGCTCTCGCGATCTTCAATATGGTCGACCAGGAGCTTTCGCGTATGGTAGTCAACACCAGACGTGGAATGCAGAGTGCGCGAGTCAATCTGGGCAACACCGAGCTTGCGCGGACGACGTCCGAGCGCTGATCCCTGAAAGCTCTTCCACTCCACCTTGAAGAACTCAGTTGGCAGCAGCAATGGCGTATCAACGTCGGCGACGTACTCCTCAAACTCGTCCACATAGTCTGGGTCAAGTGTCACGGCCACTCGCAGTCCAGGGGAGTCGGTCTGGTCCCAGTTGTTGATGCCGCGAAGGCGCTGAATGTCTGGATCATCTGATGCCAGGTAGACATCAATCACGATCTCTGGCGCAGACATCTGCCGCCCATTACGCCTCCCAAGAAGGTAAGAGCGTGTGGTTTCTTGATTGAACCAGTAGGGGTTCAGCTGGTCGGCAAGCCATTGCCCGTGGATCCTGCCTGTCAGGGCCATGTTGATGGCCTCAAGGAGCGTAGACTTGCCGGACTCATTTCTTCCCACGATGATGTTCATCTTTGAGTTGAGTTTGAGGTCGAGCTCTTTGAACACGCGGTAGCCACGTATCACGATGCGTTCGATCATACGTTCTATTATCGCACACTGTTGCCATTCCGGTCCCTGCTGGTGCGCCCCCTTCGGCCATCACCATAAGGCACCTCTCTGACAACACGGATCTGGCACACGGAGTGTGGAGTGTTGTTCAGTAGTGAGCCCCGACAGGGCGCATCTCAACTCCCGCACGCTTCAGTGTGGTCAGCACAGTCGCCTTCGAGACACCGATATCGCTCGCCACGTAGCGCGCGCTCTTGCCCTGCTCGTAGAGCTCAACGATCCGTGCGCGATCACGGGCCGTGATGCGGCGACGTCCGGACTGCTGCCGATCGTCGATGCGAGTGGCAGGCGGCCGGAGCGCAACAGGGGTGTTGGCTGTGTATGAGGCGAGGGCTACGACAGAAGGTCCGGATCGGCCACTAGGCCGGCCCGGACCTTCTCCCTTTTCCCGCCGCTACGCGGGCCCCTGTGAGCTCGTGGAAGGAGCCCGGGATGACCGAGACGAGACCCGTGGAGTTCCCGGGCGCGGACGGCAGCACGCTCGTGGGGCGCCTGGAGCTGCTGGACCGGCCGCCCCGGGCGACCGCCCTCTTCGCACACTGCTTCACCTGCGGCAAGGACGTCGCCGCCGCGTCGCGGATCGCCCGGGCGCTGCGCGCCGAGGGGTTCGCCGTCCTGCGGTTCGACTTCACCGGCCTCGGCGAATCCGAGGGCGACTTCGTCGACACCACCTTCAGCACCAACATCGACGACCTGGTGCGGGCCGCCGACCATCTCCGCGCGACCCTCTCGGCCCCCAGCCTGCTGATCGGCCACTCGCTCGGCGGCGCCGCCGTGCTGGCCGCGGCCGCCGCGATCCCCGAGGCGCGCGCCGTCGTCACCATCGCCGCGCCTGCGGATCCGCAGCACGTCACGCACCTGTTCGGGGACCAGCTGCCGGGCCACGCCGACTGGGACGACGTCGAGGTGACCCTCGCCGGCCGGCCGTTCCGGGTCAGCCGCAGGTTCCTCGACGACATCGACGAGCACCCGCAACGCCAGCGCATCGCGCAGCTCGATCGGGCGCTGCTCGTCATGCACTCTCCCACCGACGCCGTCGTCGGCATCGACAACGCCGGCCGGATCTTCGAGGCGGCCCGGCACCCGAAGTCCTTCGTGGCCCTCGACGGCGCGGACCACCTCCTGACCAGGCGCGAGGACGCCCAGTACGTCGCGGACATCGTCGCGGCCTGGGTCCACCGTTACCTCCCGGACGCCCCCTCTGAGCCAGGCGTGTGACGACCGGGGACGGACTCTCCGAACAGCCTCGGGGGCCGCACCCGCGCGGGTAGTGTGGAAGATCCACCGGATCGAGGAGGACTGGCATGGATCTACTCAACCGAACCGACATCCAGACACTGGCGGCGTCCGGGGGTGACGGGATGCACGTGTCGCTGTTCATCCCCACGCACCGCTACGGCGGCGAGGTCCAGGGCGATCAGCTGCAATGGAAGAACCTTGTCAGCGCCGTCGACGCGCTGCTGACCGACGAGATGCGACGCTCGGAGCTCGACGCGTTGCTCGCCCCGGCGCGGGAGTTGCAGAACGACAGCATGGCGTGGCAACACATGAGCGACGGCCTGGCGATGTTCCTCAGCCCCGAGGGCCAGCACACGTACCGCATCCCGGCGTCGCTGCCGCTGCTCGCGACCGCGGGGGACCACTTCGTCACCGGACCGCTGATGCGGCTCCTCTCGGGTGACGCCCACTTCCTCCTCCTGGCCATCAGCCAGGGGCAGGTGCGCCTCATGGACGGCAGCCGGTACACGGTGCGCCAGATCGAACTCGACGACGTCCCCACCAGCATCTCGGATGTCGTTGAGCCCGCCGGCCGCTCGGCCCCCATGGCCCGCGCCCTGACCGGGGGACGGGGCGGGCGCGCCGTGTTCTACGGTCACGGCGGGGGCGCCGACGAGGCCAAGAAGGAGGACGTCGTCCGGTTCTTCCGCGAGGTTGCCGCGGGAATGCGCGACATCCTCGCCGGACAGACGGCGCCGCTGATCCTGGTGGGGCTCGAGCAGAACGTCTCCGCCTACCGCGAGCTCAACGGATACGCCAACGTCCTGGACGAGGCCGTGCTGCGCAACCCCGACGACCTGTCGGCCGAGGAGCTGCACCGGCTGGCGTGGCCCATCGTCGAGGCGCGCCTGCGGGCGGACCGTAAGGCGCTCATCGACCGGTTCCGGTCGCTCACCGGCAGCGGGAAGGTCTCCGACGACCTGGCCGTCATCACCGAGGCCGCCGCCCAGGGCCGGGTCGACACGCTGTTCATCCGCTCGGATCCGTGGTGCTGGGAGGAGGTGGTCGCGCCGAGCGACGCGCCCGTCGTCCGGTTGGGCGCCGACGAACGATTCGTGGTCTGCGAGGCGGTGGATCGCGCCGCCGTCGACACCCTCGCCAACGGGGGCACGGTCCACGCGATGTCGCGGGAGGTGTCGGCGGAGGCGGGCGTCGCGGCGATCCTCCGGTTCTGACGCCAGGGGGCGAGGCGCATAATTGAGGGCGTGCCCACGCCGCCGCGCCGTCGTCCCGATGCCAAGTGCCCGCTCCGGCCCGGTGACCCCTGCACCCTGTGCCAGGTGAACGTCACTGGGCCGCAGGACTGCGGGCTCGTCTACCTGGTCATGGACGACCAGGAACTGCGCGACGAGTGGGTGAAATCCCGGCGCCGTTGAGGCCGTCGCCCTGCCGAGACTCCGAGCCCTGGATCAGGCTCCTGCGGGCGATGTGTCAGATCGGTAACGATTGCCGAGCCACCGTTGACACCCCTGGGACGCCCACTGGAACATTGGCGCCAATCTTTGAACGATCCACGGAGGGCCCATGAAGAAGGCGACGCTCGCGAGCCTGGCCGCGGAACTCAAGGTGTCGCGGCAGACCATCTCGAACGTCATCAACTTCCCGGACCGGGTGCGCGCGGAGACCCGCGTCCGCGTCGAAGCCGCCATCCAGCGCTCGGGGTACCGACCCTCGGCCGCGGCGCGGGCGCTGCGCAATCAGCGCGCCATGGCCATCGGCATCCGCCTCAGCCCACCCCGCAATGGGATCTCCGGATCGTTCATGGACGCTTTCCTCCGCGAGATCGTGACGGCGGCGGACGCCCGCGGCTACCGCGTGGTCGTCTTCCCCGCGACGTCGCGGTCGGACGAGGTGGAGCGGCTCATCGAGCTGCGGGGGAGCCTCGCGATCGATGGGGGCGTCCTCACCGACACGTGGACCGACGACGACCGGCCGGCGCGGCTCACGGAGGCCGGGGTGCCGTTCGTCTCCTTCGGGAGACCCTGGGGGAGCGCGGACCACGGCGCCTGGGTCGACGTCGATGGCAGGGCGGGCGCTGCGGCGGCGGCCCGCTTCCTCCGCGACGCCGGGCATGAGCGGATCGGATTCCTGGGCTGGTCGGATGGCTCGCCCGTCGGTGCGGACCGCCGCGCGGGCTGGGCGGACGCTCTGGGCCTCACGGACGACGACGTCACTGCGCTGACCGTCGAGGGACCGGACACCGCTGAGGCCGGGGCGTCCGGGATGGCACGCCTCATCGACGGCGGCGCCACGGCGGCCGTGTGCGCCTCGGACAGCCTGGCGCGCGGCGCGGAGACCCTCCGGCGGGGGCGTGGGCTGCCCGGCCCGGCCGTGGTCGGTTTCGACGACACCGCCGTCGCCCGGTCCATGGACCTGACCAGCGTGCGGCAACCCGTCGAGGAGGTCGCCCGCACCGCGCTCGACCTGCTCCTCGAGCGGCTCGCCGACCCGGGTGTGACACTGCAGGGCAGGCTGGTCGAACCGGTGCTGGAGGTGAGAGGTCAGTCCATGTCGGGCACGCGGTCGCGCGCGTCCGTGTAGTCCTCCCCGCACAGCTCCATCAGGTCGACCAGCATGGAGCGGGCCTGCGCGAGAATCACGGTGGGTGAGAGCCTCGGAAGGATCGGGATGTGAGCCGACCGCTCACCGAGTTCTCTGAGCATGCCCAGCTTCGCCGTCGGCAGCCGGCGGGCGAACAGCTCGGCAGCACACTCGTCGATGGCCTGCGCCAGGTCGGTGAGGAACTCGAGATACTCCTCTGGCACCTGCTCGTCGCGCCAGGTCGCGACGGCGGCCCGGCGCGCGAGGACGCGCAGGTTGCGGATGAACCGGTCCAGCGGGACGACGAGGTCCGCGACCTGGAACGCCTCCTCCCGGTGCCGCCGGAGGAACGGCGAGGTTCGCACCACGGCCGTGCCCTCGGCGGTGGCGGTCAGGAGCTTCGACATCTCCTGTTCCGTTGCCCGGACCCGCTGCAGGATCTGTTCGGTCTCCTCCTCGTCGCCGCGACGCAGCGCCTCCACCATCGCCCGGACGGAGAAGGCGGCCTCGTGCAGCACCTTGGCGGCGATCAGGCGGGGGCGGGTGATCGGCGACGTGGGAGCCACCGTCGCGAACACAAGCGCGACGGCGCAGCCCACGAGGGCGTCCTGCCAGCGCGAGACGCCCGCGTCGACGCCCGGCAGCACGGTCAGGACAGCGGCCGCCTGCACGGCGGACTGCGTCACCATGAGCGTGCGCGCCCCGAGCCAGGTGGTCAGAGACATCGCGACGCCGACCACCAGCACGATCTGCCAGACCCCGGTTCCGAACATCGCCACGAACAGGTCGCCCAGGAAGACGCCCACGGTCACTCCGACGGCCACCTCGACCACCCGGCCCAGGCGCTGCCCGAAGGAGAACCCGAGGCAGATGATCGCGGCCACCGTCGACAGGAACGGCGCGTAGTGGCCGAGCAGGTCGTGCGCGATCCACCAGGAGACGCCCGCGGCCAGCGAGATCTGCACGATCATGAACAGCCTCGACCGCCACCGGCTCACGCGTCGCACCTGCGAGCGCCACCCGCGTCGCGCGGTGCGTTCCGACAGGTCGAAGGCCCGGATCGACGCGCGCTGGAGTGCGCGCCCCGTGCCGTGCAGGAAGCCCTGTTCATCGTCGTCGGCCATGGGTCCATCCTGCCGTGTCGCGCGGCGGTGCGCCGCTCCCGAGTGGCGGCGCCGGTCGGGGCCCGCTGCGGGTAAACTGAGCGGCGCCGTTGCCCGTTCCGGAAGGGAACTGAAAAACATGCGCCGAGCCCGCACCCTGGGGATCGTGGCCGTTGTGCTCCTCGCCTCGCTGCTCGGGGCGTGCACGCGCCCCCCGCAGGTCGAGGAGCCCGAGCGCACGTTGGAGATCGGAGCGACGGGGGAGCCCGCTGGACTGGACATGATCACCGTGTCCGGCGCCGGTACCCCCTTCGTGCTCCTCTACAACGTCTACGAGACCCTCGTGAAGCTCGACGGCGAGGGCAACATCGACCCGCTGCTGGCCTCCGAGTGGACCATGAGCGAGGACAACACCGTCTACACGTTCACGCTCGACAAGGGCGCCCGGTTCGCGTCCGGCACCGACGTGACCGCCGAGGCTGTGGTCGCGAGCTTCGAGCGGAACCGCTCGGAGGCGGCCACGGACCAGATCATGGGCAAGTGGCAGGTCGTCGACACCATCGAGGCGGTCGACGAGGACACCGTCGAGATCACGCTGTCGCAGGCCTCCAACCAGTGGCTCTACGAGATGACCGGCCCGGCCGGCATCGTCACCGACCCCACCGGTGACGCCGACCTCAACACCACGCCGGCCGGCTCCGGCCCGTACGAGTTCGCCGCGTGGGAAGAGGGCTCCGCCATCGAACTGGTGGCCAACGACGGCTACTGGGGCACCCCGCCGCGGTTCGACTCGGTCACCTTCCGCTACTACGCGGATCCCAACGCGATGAACACGGCCATGCTCTCGGGCCAGCTCGACATCATCTCGAACCTGACGGTCCCGCAGGCCATCGAGCAGTTCGCCGACGAGACCGCCTACACCGTCCACGAGGGCACGACCGACGGCGAAGTGGTCCTGGGCTTCAACCACCGCACGCCCGCGCTGCAGGACCTGCGGGTCCGGCAGGCCATCAACCACGCCATCGACCGCGAGGCCCTCATCGACGCCGCCTGGGGCGGCAAGGGCACGCTGATCGGTTCCATGGTCCCGCCGACCGACCCCTGGTACGAGGACCTCTCCGACACCTATCCGTACGACCCGGAGAAGGCCAAGGCATTGCTCGCCGAGGCCGGGATGGCGAGCGGGCTGTCGCTGCGGCTGCGGGTGCCGAACCTGCCGTACGGCCCGCCCGCGGGGCGATTCATCGCCGCCCAGCTCGAGGAGGTCGGCATCGACGTCGTCCTCGACGAACTCGAGTTCCCCGCGCGCTGGCTGGACCTGGTGTACACGAAGTTCGACTACGACATGACCATCGTGGCGCACGTCGAGCCCCGGGACCTCGGGGCGTTCGCGAACCCCGACTACTACTGGGGCTACGACAACCCCGAGTTCCAGCGCCTCATCGAGGAGGCGGACGCCGGCTCGCCCGAGGAGCAGGTGACCAAGCTCCAGGAGGCCGCCCGGCTGCTCGCGGACGACGCGGCCGCGGACTGGCTGTTCCTGTTGCCCAACATCATCGTGACCACCCCCGACATCTCGGGTATTCAGGCCAACCAGGTCAGCCTCGCGTTCGACCTCACCACGATCGCCGCCAGGAGCTGACCGTGGCCCTCCGCCGGGTGGGGCGGCGGCTGGGATGGTTGCTCGCCAGTCTGCTGCTCGCGTCGCTGCTGATCTTCGCGGCCACCAACGCGCTGCCGGGCGACATCGCCCAGGTCATCCTGGGCACCAACGCGACCCCCGGTGAGGCGGCCCGGCTCCGGGCCGAGCTGGGCCTCGACCGCCCGTTCCTGGCCCGGTACGCCGAATGGCTCTGGGGCGCGGTGCAGTTCGACTTCGGCGAGTCCTACCTCAGTGGCCGCCCGATCGCCCCGCTGATCGCCGCGCGGCTCGAGGTGTCGGTCTGGCTCATCGTGTTCGGGATGGCGGCGGCGATCCTCATCGCGCTGCCGGTCGGTGCCTACGCGGCGGTCCGCCGGCGCCACGCCGACGGCGTCGCGGTGTCCGCGCTCAGCCAGCTGGGGCTCGCCGTGCCGGCGTTCTGGGCCGGCATCTGGCTGGTCGTGGTCTTCGCGGTCAACCTGCGCTGGCTGCCCGCGGGGGGCTACGTCTCCTACTGGGAGTCCGTCGCGGACTGGCTGCGCCACCTGGTCCTCCCCGTGACGTCCCTGGCGATCGTCCAGGCGAGCGTCATCTCCCGGTACGTCCGCAGCGCCGTGCTCGAGGTGCTGCACGAGGACTACTTCCGCACCGCCCGGGCCGTCGGCTGGTCCCGCACCGGCGCGCTGTGGCGGCACGGACTGCGCAACATCGCGATCTCGCTGCTCACGGTCATCGGACTCCAATTGGCGACGCTGCTGGTCGGCGCCATCATCATCGAACAGGTGTTCGCGCTGCCAGGGCTGGGGTCGTCGCTGCTGCTCGCGGTGTCGCAGCGTGACCTGGGCGTGGTCCAGGCCATCGTCCTCCTCCTCGTCTGGGCCGTGCTCGTCATCAACTTCCTGGTCGACGTCGCCTACCAGGTCATCGATCCGCGGCTGCGGCGTAGGGCGGAGGCACGGTGAGGCACGCGACCCTGGCCGTCGGCGCCGCCCTCATCGGCCTCATCGTGGCGATGGCGCTGTTGGCCGCCGTCTGGACGCCCTTCCCGCCGGACGCCGTCGTCGGACCCGGGCTCCAGCCCCCTGGCGGGGACCACCTGCTCGGCACCGACGGGCTGGGCGGGGACATCGCGTCACGGCTCCTCAGCGGGGCGAAGATCTGCCTCCTGGTCGGCATCGTCTCCGTGGCCGCCGCCGCGGCGGTCGGGGTCCCGCTCGGCATCCTCGCCGGGATGAACCGCGGCTGGGTCGGGGAGCTCCCGGCGCGGCTGGCTGACATCCTCTACGGCTTCCCCGCGCTACTGCTGGCGATCCTCTTCGCCGCCGCGCTGGGCGGATCCACCTGGACGGCCATGATGGCCATCGCGCTGGCGTCCGTGCCGGCCTTCGTGCGCATCGCACGGGCGGCGACGCTCCAGGTCATGAGCCAGGGCTACGTCGAGGCGGCCAGGCTCAGCGGCACGCCCCATCTGGCCGTCGCGTGGCGGCACGTGCTGCCCAACATCGCCCCCGCGGTGGGGGTTCAGACCAGCGTGAGCATCGGCATCGCCATCCTCGCGGAGGCGGGCCTGTCCTATCTCGGCCTCGGCTCGGGACCCGAGTCGCCGACGTGGGGGCGCATGCTCAGGGAGGCGCAGAACTACATCTTCAGCGAGCCGCAGCTCGCGCTGTGGCCGGGCCTCGCCATCGCCGTCGCGACGCTCGGGTTCAACCTGCTGGGCGACGGGCTCCGCGACCTGCTCGACCCTCGGCTGAAGGAGATCCGGTGAGCCACCTCGAGGTGACGGACCTGGCCGTGAGCTTCGGCCGGCAGCAGCGGCCGGCGCTGCGGGGCATCAGCTTCACGCTCGGCGAGCGGGAGCGGCTCGGGATCATCGGCCAGTCGGGCTCCGGCAAGTCGGTGACGGCCCTGGCGATCATGGGGCTGTTGCCCGTGCACGCCCGGGTCACGGGCAGCATCCGGCTCGCGGGGCGCGAGCTGGTGGGGCTCCCGGAGCGGGAGATGCGGCGCCTGCGCGGCGACGAGGTGTCCATGATCTTCCAGGAACCCATGACCGCGCTGGACCCCACCATGAAGGTCGGCCGCCAGGTCGGCGAGGTCGTGGCGCTCCACCACGTCGAGCGGCGCGGCAGCATCCACGACGAGGTGCTGGACTGGCTGGGCCGGGTGGGGATCAGCGACCCGGCCCGCATCGCCGACTCCTACCCGCACGAGTTGTCGGGGGGACAGCGCCAGCGCGCCCTCATCGCGATGGCGCTGGCGAACCGGCCGGGCCTGGTGTTGTGCGACGAGCCGACGACCGCCCTCGACGTCCTCGTCCAACGGCAGATCCTCCAGCTCCTGGCCGACGAGCTCGCCGACCGGGCGGCCGTCTTCGTGTCGCACGACCTCGCCGTCGTGCGCCAGGTGTGCCGCAGGGTGGCGGTCATGCTGGACGGCGAGATCGTCGAGCAGGGCGAGATCGACGAGATCATCGCCGCCCCGCGGCACCCGTACACGCAGGGGCTCATCGCGTCCGCGCGCATCGACCAGGTCCCGCCGGGCCAACTGCTGCCCAGCGTCGCCGACTTCTACCCGGGGGCGCGGTCATGAGCCTGGTCGAGCTGCGTGGCGCGGAGGTCACGTTCCGGCGGGCGGGTCGGCCCTTCGTGGCGCTGAGCGGCGTCGACCTCGTCGTGGAGCGGGGGGAGCGTGTCGGCATCGTGGGCGGCTCCGGCTCCGGCAAGACCACCATGGCCCGCCTCATGCTCGGCCTGCAGGAGCCGTCGGCCGGCGACGTGCTCATCGACGGTCGTTCCATCGTCGGGGTACCCGAGCGCCACCGCGGATTCCTGCGTTCGGCGGCGTCCATGGTGTTCCAGGATCCCAATTCGTCGTTGAACCCGCGCATGCGGCTGCGCGACATCGTCGCCGAGCCGCTCAGGTCCCCCGTGCTGCGGGGACGCGGGGACGTCCCGAAGCCCACCGCCGACGTCCTCGCGGCGGCGCTGCGCGGCGTCGGCCTCGATCCGGACATGCTCACGCGTTACCCGCATCAGCTCTCGGGAGGGCAACGGCAGCGGGTGGCCATCGCGCGGGCGCTCATCAGCGACCCGGCGCTGCTGGTCGCCGACGAGCCCGTCTCCGCCCTCGACGTGTCCGTGCGCGCCCAGGTGCTCAACCTCCTCACGGCCGAGGCGGCCGAGCGCTCCCTCGCGCTCGTCCTGGTCAGCCACGACCTCGCGATCGTCCGGCACATGTGCGACCGCGTCGTCGTGGTGGACTCCGGGCGCATCGTCGAAGAGGGGCCGGTGCGCACGGTCCTCGACGCGCCGGCGCATCCCTACACCGCGCGGCTCGTCGAGGCCACGCTGACCCTCTGACCGGCTTCGCCGATGGCGGACGGACGGCGTCGAGGCGGGGGGCGCCCCGGCCCTAGAATGCGCAGGGTGAAGGCACTGCTACTTGAGAACATCCACGCCGACGCCGTCAAAGCGCTCGAGGCGAAGGGCTACGAGGTCGACAGCCGGCCCGGCGCGCTCGCCGAGCGGGACCTGATCGCCGCCCTGGAGGGCGTCGACTACCTGGGCATCCGATCGCGCACCTATGTCACGGCCAAGGTCCTCGAGTCCGCCCCGCAGCTGCAGGCCGTCGGCGCCTTCTGCATCGGCACGAACCAGATCGACCTCGACGCGGCGACCCAGCACGGCGTCGCCGTCTTCAACGCGCCCTACTCCAACACCCGCTCCGTCGTCGAGCTGGCCATCGCGGAGATCATCTCCATGGCCCGCCGCCTCACCGACCGCAACCGCGACATGCACGCCGGCGTCTGGGACAAGTCCGCCGTCGGCTCGCACGAGGTCCGCGGGCGCACGCTGGGCATCGTCGGCTACGGCAACATCGGATCCCAGCTGTCGGTAGTGGCCGAGGCCCTCGGCATGCGTGTGCTGTTCTACGACCTGGTGGACCGGCTCGCCCTGGGCAACGCCCGGCGCGTCGACAGCCTCGAGGAACTGCTCTCCCAGGCCGAGACGGTCTCGCTGCACGTGGACGGCCGTCCCGAGAACAAGGCGATGTTCGGCGCCGAACAGTTCGCCCAGATGCGGCCGAGGTCGCTGTTCCTCAACCTGTGTCGCGGCGCCGTGGTGGACCTCGACGCGCTCTACGACAACCTTGTCTCGGGGCACGTCGCGGGTGCCGCCATCGACGTGTTCCCGACCGAGCCCAAGTCCAAGGACGAGCCCTTCGTGTCGAAACTGCAGGGCCTGAGCAACGTCATCCTCACCCCGCACGTCGGCGGCTCGACGCAGGAGGCGCAGGTCGACATCGGCCGCTTCGTCGCCGGCAAGCTGCTCGACTACGAGAACCTCGGCTCCACGGCCATGAGCGTCAACCTCCCCGAGGTTCCCGCCGGGCCGACCACGACGGCGCGCATCGTGCACCTGCACCACAACGTCCCCGGCGTGCTGGCCCGGCTCAACCAGCTGTTCGCCACGCACGACATGAACATCGGGTCGCAGACCCTGGCGACCCGCGGCCACCTCGGCTACGTGGTCACCGACGTGTCGGGGGAGAAGTACGACGGGCTGCTGGCCGAGTTGGAGGCCCTCGACGAGACGGTGCGGGTCCGGGTCCTCTAGGTTGGGCCCATGGCTGTCTCCAAGGACCTCACCGACGACCTGCGCCTGGCGCACCTCATGGCGGACGATGCCGACTCGCTGACCATGAACCGCTTCAAGGCGCTCGACCTGCGGTTCAGCAGCAAGCCGGACAACACGCCGGTCACGGAGGCGGACACCGCCGTCGAGGAGGCCATCCGCCGGACGCTGGCACGCACCCGGCCGCGCGACGCGGTCCACGGCGAGGAGTTCAGCGACACCGGGGAGTCGAGCCGGCGGTGGATCATCGACCCGATCGACGGGACGAAGAACTATCTGCGCGGGGTGCCTGTCTGGGCGACCCTCATCGCCCTGGAGGTCGACGGCCGGATCGCCGCCTCCGTCGTGTCCGCCCCCGCCCTCAACCGGCGTTGGTGGGCCAGCCAGGGCGGCGGCGCGTACACGGGGCGGTCGATCCTCAACGCCAGCGAGCTGCGGGTCAGCCGCGTCGAGGCCATCGCCGACGCCTCGCTGTCCTACTCCGACATCGCCGAGTGGGTGGAGACCGACCGCGGCCAGGGCTTCATCAACCTCATGCGCGACGCGTGGCGCACCCGCGCCTACGGCGACTTCTGGAGCTACATGCTGGTCGCCGAGGGCGCGGTCGACATGGCCTGCGAGCCCGATCTGGAGCTCTACGACATGGCGGCGCTCGACATCATCGTCCGCGAGGCCGGAGGACGGTTCAGCAACCTCGACGGCGTCGACGGCGTCGGCGGCAGGGGAGCGCTCGCCACGAACGGCCTGCTGCACGAGGCCGTCCTCGAGTACCTGGGGGCTCCCTCCGCCGACTGACCTCCGCGCCCCGGCGCCTCAGATGTAGGTGTCGCTCATCCGCCGGAACGACGCGAGCCGCTCCGGCGCGAGCCGACCGGCCGCGACGGCGTCGTCCAGGGCGCACTCGATGGCGCCGGTCTCGTGCCGGCAGCCGCGGGGGCAGTCCTCCGCCAGCTTCTCGAGGTCGGGGAACGCGCCGATGATCGACGCCGGCTGCACGTGACTGATGCCGAACGACCGGACGCCCGGCGTGTCGATGATCCACCCGCCGCCCGGCAGCTCCATGGCCACCGCCGACGTGGACGTGTGGCGTCCCTTACCCGTCACCTCGCTGACCTCGGCCGTCACGCGACCGGCCCCCGGGATCAGGCGATTGACCAACGTCGACTTGCCCACGCCCGAGTGCCCGATGAACACCGTCACACGGCCCGCCAGCGCGTCGCGGATGAGGCCGAGGTCGGCACCGGGATCGGTGACCAGGATCGGGACCCCGAGCGGTTCGTACGCCGCGCGGAGCTCGTCGGGGCTCGCCAGGTCCGCCTTGGTGAGGCAGAGAACCGGCTCGATGCGGGCGTCGAACGCGGCCACCAGGATCCGGTCGATCATCCCCATGCGCGGCTGCGGATCAGCCAACGCCGTGACGATGAACAGCTGATCCGCGTTCGCGACGATGGGGCGCTCGAAAGTGTCGGTGTCGTCGGCGGAGCGCCGCAGCACTGTGGTGCGCTCGAGCACCTCGACGATCCGCGACAACGTGCCCTCCTTGCCGGAGGAATCACCGTCCAGCCGGACCCGGTCACCCACCAGCACGCCCTTGCGGTCGATGAGCCGCCCACGCACCGCGGTGACCGGACGGCCGTCGAGGACGCACCGGTAGCGGCCGCGGTCGATGGAGATGACGCGGGCCTCGGGCAGCGACGAGTAGTCGGGGCGTTCCTTCGTGCGGGGCCGGGTGCGCCGGCGGGGGCGGTCGAACCCGCTGTGGTCGTCCTCACGCAGCGACTTCACGAGCGCCTCACGCCCGCACCAGCGACGCCCAGTCGCGCGCGAAGTGCGGCATGGTCTTCGACACGCACTCCAGGTCCGTGACCGCGATCCCGGGCACGCGCAGCGCCAGGAGCGCGGCGAAGTGGACCATGCGGTGGTCGGCGTACGTGTGGAGCACCGCGGGTCGCAGTTCCCCGGCGCCGACCAGCGTCAGGCCGTCAGCGGTCTCCTCGGCCTCGGCCCCGAGCCGGCGGAGTTCGGCGACGAGGGCGGCGATGCGGTCGGTCTCGTGGCCGCGGATGTGCGCGACGCCACGGATCGTCGTGCGGCCCTCGGCCAGGGCGCCGAGCGCCGCGACGACAGGGGTGAGTTCGGAGGCGGTCGTGAGGTCGACGTCGAGCCCGGCCAGCGGGCCGACGCCCGTGACGGTCGCGGAGCGGCGACCGCGCGCCACCTGGGCACCCATGCGCTCGACGATGTCGAGGATCAGCGCGCCCGGCTGGAGGCTGCGGGCGGGCCAGCCCGGGACCGTCACGCTCCCGCCCGTGACGGCGGCGGCGGCCAGGAAGACGGCGGCGTTCGTGAGGTCCGGTTCGATCGTCAGGTCGCGGGCGGCGATGCGTCCGGGGGACACCTGCCAGGTCCGGTCGTCCAGCTCGGCCACGGACACGCCCACCTCGCGCAGCATGGAGGTCGTCATGTCGATGTGCGGCCGCGAGGGGAGCCGGTCCCCGGTGTGCCGCAGCGTGAGGCCCGTGGGCAGTCTCGCCCCGATCAGCAGCAGCCCGGACACGAACTGGCTGGACGACGACGCGTCGATGTTGGCGGTGCCGTGCGGCGTCGCCGGTGGGGTCATCGTGAAGGGCAGCGCGTCGCCGGTGACCGTGGCGCCCAGCTGGCGCAGGCCGTCGAGGAGCGGGCCCATCGGGCGCTCGCTGGCGTGCGGGTCGCCGACGAAGGAGGAGGTCCCCTCAGCGAGCAGCGCGATGGGAGGCACGAAGCGCATGACCGTGCCGGCCAGGCCGCAGTCGATGTCGCGGGCGCCGCGGAAGCGCTCCGGCGGCCGGACCACGAGCGTCTCCCCGACGGGGTCAATGGTGACACCCAGCCGGCGCAGCGCGGCGATCATGAGCGCGGAGTCACGCGACTCCAGGGCGCCGGTCAGGGTGCTGGGGCCGTCGGCGAGCGCCGCGAGCACCAACGCCCGGTTGGTTTCGGACTTCGAGCCGGGGACGACCTGCTCGCCCTCGACGGGACGGGGGGCGGAGGGGAGCGGGTGGGTCATCAGTTGATGGTGCCCTCGAGTTTCCTGCCCAGCTGCTTGGCGGAGCGCCGCGCCTTCTTGGCCAGGTGCTTGGCCTGCTTCTCCGTGCGCTGCGCGGCCTTGCGGGCCGAGCGGGTCACGTCGTCGCCGATGGCGGCGGCCTTGCGCTCGGTGACCTTGGCCGTGTGCTCCGCGCGCCAGGCCAGGCTGGGCCGGCCCTCGGTGTCGCGGGCGGCGAGGAACGCGGCGCCCAGGAGGGCCGCGTTGCGGAGGACCTCCGGGCGGGCGGCGTCCTTGGCGACCTTGGGCGCGCCCTTGTCCGGCAGGGAGATGGCGAGGTTGAGCACCGACGCCTTCGCGAGCAGGAGGGCGCCGAGGCGGCGGCCGAGCCCGGTGGCGTACATCGCACCCCCGACGACCTGCGCGACGCCGGCGGCACGCACCCACGTCTCGGCCTTCTCCGGCACGTAGGCCGCGATGTCGGCCGGCACGACCCGCTGGAGCAGCGGGGTCACGGTCGACGTGAATCTCTCCGCGTCCGGGGCGAGTTCCGCGGGCTTGGTGACCGCACGGACCCCCTCGGCGACGAAGTAGCTGGCGAACAGACTCCTGGCAACGAACCGCAGCAGACTCATATCGTCACACTACTAGGCTTCGGGTATGTGTGGACGCTATGCGGCGACGGCGAATCCTGACGAGCTGATCGAGGAGTTCGACATCAGCGTCATCGAGGACGACATGGCCGCCGTGGCCTCGCCGCGCTACAACATCGCCCCCACCGACGACGTCCCCGCGGTGCTGGAGCGGCTCACCGACGGGGCCCCGGTCCGCAAGCTGGTCCCCCTGCGCTGGGGCCTGGTCCCGAGCTGGTCCAAGGCGCCGGGGTCGGGGATGATCAACGCCCGCGTGGAGACGGTGGCGGAGAAGCCCGCCTACCGCCGGGCGGCGGCGGCACGACGGTGCCTCCTGCCCGCGCTGGGCTACTACGAGTGGCGGTCGGAGACCCAGGCCGGCGCGCCGAAGCCGGTCAAGCAGCCCTACTTCCTCCGGCGCCCGGCCGGGCTGTTCGTCATGGCCGGGCTGTACGAGTTCTGGCGTGGTCCGGAGGGCTGGCTCGCGTCGACGACCATCATCACGACGGAGGCGACCGACGAGCTGGGCTGGGTGCACGACCGCATGCCGATGACGGTCCCCCGCGACAGCTGGGGGGACTGGTTGGACCCGTCGTTCACCGATGCCGCGGCCGCGGTCGCGCTGCTTGAGGTGCCCGCCGACCTCGCCCCGGTCAAGGTGTCGCGCGCGGTCAACACGGTCGGCACCGACGGGCCCCAGCTCATCGAGCCGGTGGATGAGGAGCCGGAAGAAATTCCCGTACCCCCGGGGGAATAGACGTGGCCACGACGGCGTTGTCGTCGGCATGACCGTCAGCGCCCCGACCCGCACCCCTGTGGGCTGCGCCGAGTCCACCGTCGTGGCCCGGGCGGAGTCCATCGTCGAGCTGGCGCTATTGTGGGCGCTGATGGACAGTCCGGATTTCGCGGCCCCCGACGCCGCCGACGTCCTCGAGGACGCCGACGCGGCGGCCTTCGAGGAGGAAGCGCTGAGCCATCTGGACCGGCTCTTCGCCGCGGCCATGCGCATGACCCGCAACGCAGCCGACGCCGAGGACATCGTCCAGGAGACCTACGCGAAGGCGTTCTCTTCCCGCCACACGTTCACGCCCGGCACCAACCTCAAGGCGTGGCTGTACCGGATCCTCACCAACACCTACATCAACGCGTACCGCAAGGCCCAGCGTTCGCCGCAGACCAGCGGCGACGAGGAGGTCAGTGACTGGCAGCTCGCTCGCGCGGCGTCGCACGACTCCGCGGGCCTGCGCAGCGCCGAGATGGAGGCGCTGGACCAGACCCCCGACGGCGCCGTCGCCGAGGCGATCGCCGCGCTGCCGGAGAACTTCCGGATGGCGGTGCTGCTGAGCGACGTGGAGGGTTTCTCCTACAAGGAGATCGCCGAGATCATGGGTACCCCGATCGGCACCGTGATGAGTCGACTGAACCGGGGCCGCGCCCAACTGCGTGACCTGCTGGCGGACTATGCCCGGGACAATGGCATCGGACGCAGGAGCGGAGGACGGTGATGGCCGATCCCGACATGTTCTCACACGAGCACGACGAGATGGACGAGTGCGTGGCGGCGCTGTCGCGCGTGCACTCCTTCCTCCACAACGAGCTCGTCGAGCGCGACGCCGACATCATCCGGCTGCACCTGCACGCCTGTGAGCGATGTATGGAGAACTTCGAGATCGAATCGACGATCACGGAGATGATCCAGCGCAGCCAGGAGACCGCGGCATCTGCGCCCGCCACCCTGACTGCGCGGATCCAGGCGATGCGCGTGACGACCCGCCGCTGACCCCAGGTACGACACAGCCCCCGCAGGGAGACCGCGGGGGCTGAATTGCGTTCGGCGTCAGGCTCAGCTGTTGGGGCGCTTGCCGTGGTTGGCCTTGTTCTTGCGGCGCGCGCGACGCTTGCGTCCGGTCTTACCCATGCGGGTCTCCTCATCAGTTCTTGCGGCTACGGGACACCACATTGTGCCAGAGAGACCGCCGCGCATGCTAAAGCCCATTCGTGGCAAGCTGGGCGGCGTGATGCGAGACGTGGCTCAGATGACCGACGACGAGTGGCTGGACGCCTTCGTCTCCCAGTGGGCGCTCCTGGCGGACCTCAGTTTCTCGGACCTCGTCCTCTGGAAGCCCGCCTCGCGGGAGGGCGACGTCTTCCACTGCACCGCGCAGGTCCGGCCCGTGACCGGGCCGACGGCGCTGGAGGAAGACATCATTGGCGAGACGATCGAGTTCGAGCCGGACCACCAGGTGACCGTGGCGTTCATGAGCCGGGAGATCGCCGAGACGTCGGACAACGCGCTCGGGGCGGGCATCCCCGTGGACGTGTGGGCCATCCCGGTGCTGCGCCACGACCACGTCATCGCCGTCATCGAGCGGCACACCAACCAGATGGGCATGCGGGCCACGGGCGCCCTGGAGGAGAACTTCCTGGAGGCCGCCGAGATCCTCACCCAGATGCTGATGCGCGGCGAGTTCCCGCTGGTGACGCCGTCGGACAAGGCCCTGGCGCCACGCGCCGCCGACGGCGTGCTGCGGGTCCAGCCCGACGGCGTCATCTCCTACGCCAGCCCCAACGCCGTGACGGGATTCCGGCGCCTCGGGGCGGTCGGCGACATCGAGGGCGAGCACTTCCGCGACCTCACGCGCCAGCTGCGCGCCAGCGTCGAGTCGATGGGCCAGACCGTGGAGGCGGACCTCGACGGCCGCCTGACGCTGGAGTTCGACGTCGAGGCGCGCGGCGCGTCCATGCGGTTCGTGCTGCTGCCGCTGTGGCTCGAGTACACGTCGGCGGGGATGCTCGTCCTGTGCCGCGACACCACGGACCTGCGCCGGCGCGACCGCATGCTCGTGACGAAGGACGCCACGATCCGCGAGATCCACCACCGCGTCAAGAACAACCTGCAGACGGTGGCGGCGCTGCTGCGGATGCAGTCTCGGCGGCTGTCGTCGCCCGAAGGCAAGGAGGCGCTGCGCGACGCCATGCGCCGCGTCTCGTCCATCGCGATGGTCCACGAGACGCTCAGCTACTCGCTGGGGGAGGCGGTCGCGTTCGACGACGTGTGCGACAAGATCCTCGACATGGTGGGCGATCTCGCCGCGTCCCACGGCACGGTCAAGGCCAGGCGCCACGGATCCTTCGGGGTGGTGCCGGCCGCGATGGCGACGTCGCTGTCGATGGTCGTGACCGAGCTGTGTCAGAACGCGATCGAGCACGGCATGGACAGTTCCTCGGGCACGGTGGAGGTGCTGCCCGAGAGGGTGGGCGATCTGCTGACGATCCGGATCGCCGACCACGGCCACGGTCTGCCCGCGGACTTCCAGCTGGGCAGGCAGACGTCGCTGGGCCTGGCGATCATCTCGACGCTGATCAAGGACCTGCACGGCAGCCTCGCCATCGAGAACCGCCCCGACGGGCCCGGCGCCGTGGCGACCATCGTCATCCCCGTGCCGCCCGTCGTGGCGTAGCCGGTTCGTCAGCGGAGCCGGACGAAGGAGAACAGCCCGGGCGCGTGTCGCCGGGCAAGGGTGCCGTCGGTGGAGCGCTCGACGATCGTCATCTCCTGCGCGGCCGGGAGCACCATGCGGCCGCCGGGGGCGAGCTGATCCTCCAGCGCGCGAGGGACCGAGCCGCCGTCGGCCGAGACGAGGATCCGGTCGTAAGGCGCGCCGTCGGGCCAGCCCATGACATCGCGCCTGGCGAGACGGATGCGGACCCATGGCCACCGGTCGTCGAGGTTGGCGCGGCCGACGGCCACCAGCGCCGGGACGATGTCGACGCCGGTCACGGACCCGGTGGGCCCCACCAGCTCCCCGAGCAGCGCGCTGGTCCATCCCGAGCCGCTGCCGACGTCGAGCACGCGGTCACCCGGATGGGGGTCGAGGAGGCGCAGCATGAGCAGCACCGTCGAGGGCTGCGAGTTGGTGGCGCCGTGGCCGATCGGCAAGGGCGCGTCGATGTGAGCGTTGTGGCGCTGCTGCGCGGTCAGGAAGTCTGCTCGGGGGGCCGCGGCGAACGCCTGGGTGAACCGGTCGTCCATACCCTCCAGTGTGCCGCCAGGGAGCTCGCCGGCGGGGCTCAGGAGTTGCGCAGCCGCGACCGGGCCGCGCGCCGCTTGATGGCCCGTCGCTCATCCTCGCTGAGGCCGCCCCAGACGCCGTGGTCCTGACCGGCCTCGAGGGCCCAGGACAGGCACTGCTCGCGGACGACGCAACGCTGGCACACCTTTTTGGCTTCCTCGATCTGCTGGAGTGCGGGGCCGGTGTTTCCGACCGGGAAGAACAACTCCGGATCCTCGGTGAGGCAGGCGGCCTTGTGGCGCCAATCCATGGTTGAGCTCCTTCTGGTCGGACAATGTTTCGTAGCTAAAGCAAGCAAGCTCATGCAGGCTACTCGCCGAACCAACGATAGGCAATAGAGGCCGCCTGCGGGTGGGCGACCCGCAACGCGGACCGGATTTGGTCGCCCCGTCTTCGGTGCGGCACTCTCGGACGCATGTCCGACGTGCTGCGCCGCCCCCTGTTGGCCGTTCCCGTGCTCTTGACCGCCGTCGCGGGGCTCGCGATCGTGGGCATCGGGGTGGGCACCGTCGCGGCGAACGCCCGGACCTTCGGGCTCGGCGTGGCCGCCGTGCTGGTGGGCTACGGCCTCATGCTGCTGCTCGTCGCTTGGGCGGTGACGAGGCGTCAGCACTGGGCGCTGGGCCTCGTCGTGGCGTCCTCGCTGTTGCACCTGCTGGTGGTCGGCAGCTTCCTCACCACCGCCGACCGCGCGCAGTTCGTCGGAAGCCTGCTGGTGTTGCCGGTCGTGCTCGCGACGGTGGTGACGGCTGTGCTGGCCGTCGGCCGCCGCGAGCTCGACCGGGTGGGCTGAGTCAGGCGAGCCGTCCTGCCCCCGGGGCGGGCGTCGCGGAGAACCATTCGGGAGCGCCGTAGCCGGCCTCGGCGAACGCGTCGGCGACGGCCCGGCCGATGCCGTCGGCCTCGCCCGCCCTGGTGAGCGCGATGATGCAGCCGCCGAAGCCGCCACCCGTCATGCGCGCGCCGAGGGCGCCGGCGGCCCGCGCCGCCTCCACCGCCAGGTCGACGGTGGGCACCGTGATCTCGTAGTCGTCGCGCATGGAGACGTGCGACGCGTCGAGCAGGGGCGCCAGCGCGGCGAGGTCGTCCGACCGCGCCACCTCGAACGCCTCGAGCACGCGCTGGTTCTCGGTGACGACGTGGCGCACGCGTCGCCGCAGCGTCTCGTCGTCGAGGCGGCCGAGCGCGTCGTCGAGGTCGGTGACGTCACGCAAAGCGGGGATCCCCAGGATCGAGGCCGCCGCCTCGCAGGAAGCGCGCCGGGCGCCGTACTCGCCGTCGACGTGGCTGTGCGGGGTCTTGGTGTCGAGCACCAGGATCTCGTAGCCCTGCTCCGCCATCGGCAGCGGCACCTGCTGCGTCTCGAGCGTCCGGCAGTCCAGGAACAGCCCGGCATCCGCCTCGCACAGCGTGCTGGCGGCCTGGTCGAGGAGTCCGGTGGGGGCGCCGACGTAGTCGTTCTCCGCGACGCGGGCGAGCCTCGCCCGATCCATCTTCGCGATGTCGAGGTCGTAGAGGTCGGCCAGCGCGGCCACCGTCGCGCACTCGATGGCCGCTGAGCTGGACAGGCCGGCCCCCAGCGGCACGTCGGACGTCATCACCAGCGTGGCGCCGCCGACGTCGTGGCCGGCCTGGCGCAGCGCCCAGGCCACCCCGGCCAGGTACGACGACCAGCCCTGGGTGTCCGGGGCCAGGTCGGCGAGGGGCACGCGCACCTCGTCGTCAAGTTCCAGCGACACCAGGACGAGCGTGTCGTCCGTGCGCCGACCGCCGGCGATGACGGCTTTCCGCTCCAGGGCGAACGGCAGGACGAACCCGTCGTTGTAATCGGTGTGCTCACCGATGAGGTTCACCCGGCCGGGGGCGAACCACAGCCCCTCGGGCTCCGCGTCCGTGATCTGCCGGTAGCGCGCCCGCAGCGCGTCGAGATCGAGCATCAGTCCTCCTCGTCGTCGTCGAGGCGCGCGAGCCAGGAGGCCAGCCGCTCGACCGGAGTCTCGAACTCCGGGAACAGGTCAACAAACGTGCGCATCTGCTCGGCCAGCCACTCGAAGGTGACCTCCTCGTGGCCGCGCCGGTCTGTGAGCTCCTCGAGCCCTCGGTCCGTGAAATACACGGCCGTCAGCCTAGCGCCGCGGTGAGGAGGTCCTCCTCCTGGGCCTTGTGAACCTTGAGCGAGCCCACCGACGGCGCCGACGACCACTCGCGGGCCACCAGCGTCATCCTGAGGTCGTAGTCCGGCAGGTGGCGCTTGACGTCCTCGGGCAGGTGGACGGACAGGAAGGGCCAGGCCCCCTGGTTTTTCGGCTCGTCCTGCACGAATCGCACGTCGTCGACGTGCGCGTATCGCTGCAGCGCCCGCGCGAGCTCCTCGCTGGGCAGTGGGTACAGCCGCTCGAGCGCGACGATCGCGATGCTGCCGTCGTGGCCCAGCTGCTCCCGGCGGGCGACGAGGTCCCAGCGCACTTTCCCGGAGCAGAGGATGAGGCGCTTGACCTTCGACGGGTCGTCGATGGTCGGGTCGTCCAGCACCGGGTGCCAGGCGCCGGAGGTGAAGTCCTCCGGATTGGACGTGGCCAGCTTGTTGCGCAGCATCGACTTGGGCGTCGCGATCACCACGGGGCGGTGGTAGTTGACGTAGGCGTGCTGGCGCAGCAGGTGGAAGTAGCTGGCCGGCGTCGACGGCTGGCACACGGCCAGCGCGTTCTCCGCACACAGCTGCAGCCAGCGCTCGATGCGCGCCGAGCTGTGGTCCGGGCCCTGACCCTCGTAGCCGTGGGGGAGCAGCAGCACCACACCGGACTTCTGGGTCCACTTCGCGTTGCCGGCGGCCACGAACTCGTCGGAGATGATCTGGGCGCCGTTGACGAAGTCGCCGAACTGGGCCTCCCACATCACCAGCGCGTCCGGGCGCGCGACCGAGTACCCGTACTCGAACCCGAGCGCGGCGTACTCGCTGAGCAGCGAGTCGAACACGTCGAACGTGCCCTGGTCCTCCGTGAGGTGCTTCAGCGGCACCCAGGCCTCGTTGGTGACCCGGTCCACGATGGCGGCGAAGCGCTGCGAGAACGTGCCGCGCCGCGAGTCCTGGCCGGCCAACCGTACGGGCCGGCGCTCCATGAGCAGCGAGCCGATGGCGATCATCTCCGCCGTCGCCCAGTCGATCGGCCCCTCGAGGATCGCATGCGCGCGGCGCTCGAGCTGCGGCATGACCTTCGGATGGACCGTGAACCCCTCGGGGAACTGCGTGTGCACCTCCGCGATCGTCCTGAGCATCTCCGGGGTGATCTCGGTCAGCCGCGCGTCGGGCTTCGTCGGGTAGTAGGGCACCTTGCGGTAGTCGTCGTCGGCCTCGGTGGTCTCGCGCACCTCGCGGAACACGTTCTCGAGGCGGGCGCGGAACCGGTTCATGACGTCCTCGGCGTCGGCCATGGAGATGTCGCCGCGGCCGATGAGGGACTCGGTGTAGAGGCGCCGCGTCGAGCGCTTCTGCTCGATGAGGTCGTACATGTTCGGCTGCGTGAAGCTCGGGTCGTCGCCCTCGTTGTGGCCGCGGCGGCGGTAGCAGACGAGGTCGATGACGACGTCCTTGTGGTAGCGCTGCCGGTAGTCGAACGCGACGCGGGCGGCCCGGATGCAAGCGTCCGGGTCGTCGCCGTTGACGTGCAGGACGGGTGCCGAGATCGACTTGGCGACGTCCGTGCAGTATGTCGAGCTGCGCGACTCCGTCGGCGCCGTCGTGAACCCCACCTGGTTGTTGACGACCACGTGGATGGTGCCACCGGTCTTGTATCCGCGCAGCTGACTCATCTGCAGGGTCTCGAACACCACGCCCTGGCCCGAGAATGACGCGTCGCCGTGCAGCGTCAGCGGCAGGACCGGGTAGTCGTCGGCCGCCAGCGTGTCCTGCTTGGCGCGGGCGATGCCCTGCAACACCGGGTTGACCGCCTCGAGGTGCGACGGGTTCGCCGCGACCGACGCCTTGATGGTGGCGCCGTTGGCCGCGACGAAGGTGCCCTCCGCGCCGAGGTGGTACTTGACGTCGCCGGTGCCGGTGCGGTCGACCTGGCCGTCGAACTCCTTGAAGATCTGGGCGTACTTCTTCCCGACGACGTTGGCGAGCACGTTGAGGCGGCCGCGGTGCGGCATGCCGATGCACACCTCGTCGAGGGAGTCGTTCGCGGCCCGCTGGGCGATCTCGTCCAGGAGCACGATCAGCGACTCGCCGCCCTCCAGCGAGAAGCGCTTCTGGCCCACGAACTTCGTCTGCAGGAACGTCTCGAAGACCTCGGCCTCGTTGAGCTTGTCCAGCGCGTGCATGTGTTCCTCGTGCGTCAGCGGCGTGTGCGGCCGCTCCATCCGCTGCTGGAACCACTCGCGCTGCCGCGGGTCGGCGATGTGCATGTACTCGACGCCGATGGTGCGGGTGTAGGAGTCCTGCAGGATGCCGATGATGTCGCGCAGCGGCAGGTAGACGCGCTCCTTGCCGCCGAAGGTCCCGACCGCGAACTCGCGGTCCAGGTCCCAGATCGACAGGCCGTGCGCCTCGAGGCGCAGGTCCTCGTGCGCCCGCTGCCGGTACTCGAGCGGATCGGTGTCCGCGACGAGGTGGCCGAACGTGCGGTACGCGTTGACCAGCTCCAGCACGCGGGCCGTCTTGCTCACCTGCGAGTCACGGTGCGCCGAGATGTCCGGTGACCAGCGCAGGGGCTCGTAGGGGATGCGCAGAGCCTCGAAGATCTCGTCGTAGAACCGGTCCTCGCCGAGCAGCAGGCCATGGAGTTTCTTGAGGAACTCACCGGAGGTGGCGCCCTGGATGACGCGGTGGTCGTACGTGCTGGTGAGCGTCGTGACCTTGGACACGCCCAGCTCGGTGAGCTTCGACGGGCTCATGCCCTGGAACTCGGCCGGATAGTCGATGTTGCCGACGCCGAGGATGACGCCCTGCCCGTTCATGAGGCGCGGCACGGAGTGGTTGGTGCCGATGCCGCCGGGGTTGGTGAGCGACGCCGTCGTGCCCGCGAAGTCGCTGACCTGCAGGTCGCCGTCGCGGGTCTTCTTGACCACCTGCTCGTAGGCGGACCAGAACTGGAAGAAGTTGAGGTTCTCGCAGCCCTTGATGTTGGGGACCAGCAGCTGTCGGGTGTCGCCCTTGCGGATGTCGATGGCGATGCCGAGGTTGATGGAGGGGTTCTCGATGAGGGTGGGCTTGCCGTCGATGACGTCGTAGGCGTTGTTCATATCCGGCATGGCCGCCAGTGCCTTGACCATCGCGTAGCCGATCAGGTGCGTGAAGGAGACCTTGCCTCCCTTGGAGGTGCGCAGGAAGTTGTTGATGACCGTGCGCTGATCGATGACGAGCTTCATGGGGACGGAGCGGACGGAGGTGGCCGTCGGGACCGTCAGCGACGACTCCATGTTCTTGGCCGTGCGCATCGGGGCGCCGCGCAGGACCGTGTACTTCGGCTGCGCGGCGGTGGGCTCGGGCCGCAGCGCGGGGTTGGGGGCGTTGGCCGACAGCGTCGACCCGGAGCCGGGGTTGGCCGGGCGCTCGCCGCCCTTGGGCCGCCGCTCCACCATGGACTTCTGCGCGGGCCGGGCCGGTGCGGCCTCGCCGTCGGCGGCGGGCTGGTCCTTGGGCTCCCCATCGCCCTTCGCCGCCTCGACGGGCTTGGCGCTCTGCTGCGGCGGTGCGGGGGTCACGGCGGGCTGTGCCTCCGACGGCTGCTCGGCCGCCTGAGGGGCGGGTGGCGCGGCGGTGGGCTGCGCGGGAGCCCCCTCAGTCTCGAACAGCTTGCGCCATTCCGGATCGACGGAGCTGGGATCGGCCTGGTATGCCTCCCGCATCTCGTCGATCAGCCATGCATTCGCCCCGAAAGAGTCCAGTGAGTCAGGTGCTGACATGTGTGAGTGGCGGAGGCCACGATCCCCTCTGTGAGTCCCGTCGGCCGCAGACGACTGCGGCTGCTGCTACTGGGCAGCTTACCCACACTCACGAGGGCTGTGGCGACGACGCACGCCCCCGGACGGGGGTGATGCCGGCTCCCCGTCCGGTGCCCCGGAGCGTGAGCACGAAGCTGTGCCCGGTGAGGGCCACGAGCAGCAGATTGCGCAGGACGAGGACCGACGTCTCGGGCCCGGAGCCCAGCGGGATGGCCATGATGCCGTAGGCGCCCCACGGATAGGTCAGCTGCGTCAGTAGCGCCACGAGCAGCATGCCGGCGGCCTGCACATGCACGTGTCGCCGCAGCCCGCCGTCCAGCGGCGCGACGAGCAGCGCGGCCACCGGCCCTCCCAGCCACAGCACGTACTGCGGCGAGAGCGTCTTGTTGCTGATGAGGGTGGCCAGCACGATCGTGAGGACGGCCAGCAGGATGGCCACCTCCCGATCCTGCCCGCGGAGGCCGCGCGCCCGGGCCAGGCGCAGCGTCAGATAGCCGGTGGCGGCGACGGAGAGCACCGTGAGCACCGAACTGACCAGCAGCATGGTGTCGACGTGGGGGCCCCGCAGCTCCAGCGCGTTGTACGGGGACAGGAACACGTCCCACGACGGGTTGGCGGTGAACGTGCGCAGCACCATGAGCGGCGTCGCGGGGACCGATTCGATCTGCAGGCCCCGGTCGGACTGCCAGGTGATGGGGGAGGCGGAGCGGTCCCAGCCGCTGCTCACCAGCGACGCGGCGGCGAGGCCGAACCCCACCACCACGAACCCGATCAGCCGCAGGCGGGCGGACCGGGAGCGCCAGGGGTGGGGCGTCAGCATCGGCGCGATGAGGAGCGCCGGCCACAGCTTGATCGCCGCTCCGAGCCCGACGAGCGCTCCGGAGACGGCGGGCGCCCGGATGAGCAGCAGACACGCCCAGGCGACCAGCGCCGCCGGGATCAGGTCGAAGCGGAACCAGACGATGGCGCCCTGCAGGCCGGTGAACAGGATCCAGAACAGCGCGCCGGCGGCGTTGTCGCGGCGGTGGAAGGAGATCGCGACCAGAGCGTCGAGGAGCACGAACACCGTGGCGTAGACCGACGTCCACGTCTGCCAGCCGCCGCCGAGGCGGTAGATCGCCTGCAGGATCCACACGGCGGGGACGGGGTACTCGACCATGACGCCGGTCTCGCCCTCGTCGAGGCGGAAGAGGTGGTAGCCGTAATAGGAAACGTCGTTGGCGATGAACGCAACCGACTCCAGTTCCAGGAATCGGTACGACACGTAGCGGGTGAGGATGAACACCGCGATGAGGAGTCCGGCGACGGCCGTCCGGGGGAGACGGACTCGTGGTGCGGCATGTCTCACGGACTCACGTCTCCTACCAGCGAGGCCTGGGGCCATCGGGCGCTGAGCGCCCCCGCGAGGATTCGAACCTCGGCTCCCGCCTCCGGAGGGCGGTGCTCTATCCCCTGAGCTACGGGGGCTGGCCCGGAAAGGTTAGCACCTCGTGAGCGGTTCTGTCGTTTCCGGCTACGGTGGTCGGCGTGAGGCCCCTGCTGACGTCCGTGCTGGCGATGATCCTGATCGCACTGCCTGTCGGCTGCGTGTCGCGCCCCGACCCCGGCCCGGCGGTCCTGCGCGACTCGGCCCCGCCGTGGGACGCCCCGCGCGACGGCGTGGCCTACATCGAGGCCGCGGGGTTGCCCGAGCAGCCGCTCGACACCGATTCCGATCCCTGGATCCTCGACCTCACGGTGACCGTCGACGGCCGCGAGGTGGAGGTACCGGCGTACATCGGCGTGGACCGGCTGCGCGCGGTGCAGGCGCCGGCCCACACGCACGCGCCGGGCGGGGAGATCTGGCTCGAGGGCGAAGGCAATCGCGACGTGACGCTGGGCGAGTTCTTCACGCTCTGGGGGGTCCGGCTCGACTCCGACTGCGTGGGCGGGGCCTGCGGCGACCTCGTCGTGACCGCCGACGGCGAGCCGGTCGCCGATCCGCCGTCGCTCGTGCTCCGCGGACTGGTTCGCGTCGTCGTCTCGGGCTGAGCCGGCCGATGGCGGCCGGGGGCGGGCCTCTGGCAGGCTTGGGCGCCATGACGCACATGCACATCGCCGGGTCGATCCACGCGGACGCCGCGCACGGCGGGCCGCAGTGGCTCGAGGTGCCGCGCGACCTCAACGCGCTCGACCCCAAGCTCTGGCCGCGGGGCACGGTCCGCGACGACCAGGGCCGCATCGTCGTCGCCGGCGCGCCGCTGACCGACGTGGCACGCGAACACGGGACGCCCGTCTACGTCATCGACGAGGAGGACTTCCGCTCGCGGGCCCGCGAGTTCCGCACCGCGTTCCCGACCTGGGACATCTACTACGCCGGCAAGGCGCTGCTCACCCGGCGGGTCGCCCGCTGGGCCGCGGAGGAGGGCCTGGGGCTCGACGTCACGACGATGGGGGAGATGCGCATCGCGCTCGCCGGCGGCATGCCCGCCGCCCGGCTGGGGCTCCACGGCAACAACAAGTCCGACGAGGAGATCCGCTTCGCGCTCGAGCAGGGCGTCGGGCGCATCATCGTCGACTCCTTCGACGAGATCGCACGCCTCGAGCGCGCCTGCGTCGACGGCGGCCACCGCGCCCGCGTCATGGTCCGGGTCACCACCGGAGTCGAGGCGCACACCCACGAGTACATCGCGACCGCGCACGAGGACCAGAAGTTCGGGATGTCGATCACGGGCGGGCAGGCCCTGACCGCCCTGGTGCGCTGCCACAGCTCGCAGTACCTGGACCTAGCCGGCATCCACAGCCACATCGGATCGCAGATCTTCGACACGCACGGCTTCGAGGTGGCCATCCGCCGCACCATGCGGCTGGCGTCGCAGTTCCGGACCGCCACGGGGGTCGAGCTGCCTGAACTGGACCTCGGCGGCGGCTTCGGCATCGCCTACACCTCGGCCGACACTCCGGAGCCCACTGCCGACATCGCGGCCGCGTTCGAGGAGATGATCGACCACGAGTGCCGGGCGTTCGGGCTCCAGCGCCCGCACCTGTCCATCGAACCGGGCCGGGCGATCTGCGGACCTGCCGGCGTCGCCGTCTACGAGGTCGGCACCGTCAAGGTGGTGGACCTCGAGGGCGGGCGCTCGCGCGTGTACATCAGCGTCGACGGCGGCATGAGCGACAACATCCGCCCGGCGCTGTACGCGGCCGAGTACTCCGCCGCGCTGGCCAACCGCACCTCCGACGCCGAGCCGGTCCTCAGCCGCGTCGTCGGCAAGCACTGCGAGGGGGGCGACATCCTGATCCGCGACGTCTTCCTCCCGGCCGACGTGACCATCGGCGACCTCATCGCCGTGCCCGGCTCCGGCGCCTACGCCCGCAGCATGGCCAGCAACTACAATCAGATTCCGAAGCCCCCGGTCGTCTCGGCGAAGGACGGTGCCACGAGCGTGATGCTGCGCCGCGAGACGCTCGACGACCTCATGAGATTGGACGTGGGAGAGTGAGCAAGCCGCTCAAGGTCGCGCTGCTCGGCGCTGGCGTCGTCGGGTCCCAGGTGGCCCGCATCATCCTCAACGAGGGCCCCACGCTCGAGGCGCGCATCGGTCGCCGGCTCGAGCTGGTCGGCATCGGCGTGCGGCGGCTGGAGGCCGAGCGCCCCGGCATCGACCCCGCGCTGCTGACCACGGACCTCGAGTCGCTGGTGGCCCGCAAGGACCTCGACATCGTCATCGAGCTCATCGGCGGCATCGAGCCAGCCCGCACCCTGCTGCTCACCGCCATCGCCAACGGCGCCTCCGTCGTGTCGGCGAACAAGGCGCTGCTGGCCGACGACCTCGGGGAGCTGTCGCGGGCGGCGGAGGCCAAGGGCGTCGATCTCTACTACGAGGCGGCCGTCGCGGGCGCCATCCCGATCGTCCGGCCGCTGCGCGAGTCCCTCGTCGGCGACGACATCACCGCGGTCATGGGCATCGTCAACGGCACCACCAACTACATCCTCGACAAGATGGTCAGCGACGGCAGCAGCTTCGACGCGGCCCTGGCCGAGGCGCAGCAGCTCGGCTACGCCGAGGCGGACCCGACGGCGGACGTCGAGGGCCACGACGCCGCCGCCAAGGCCGCGATCCTGGCGGGACTCGCCTTCCACACGGAGGTGCGCCGCGACGAGGTCTTCTGCGAGGGCATCACGGGTGTCACCGAGGACGACATCGCTGCCGCCGAGCAGATGGGCTGCACCATCAAGCTGCTGGCGATCGCGAAACTGACTGACGACGACCGCGTCATCGTCAAGGTGCACCCGGCCATGGTGGCCAACAAGCACCCCCTGGCCACGGTCTCGGGCGCGTACAACGCCATCTTCGTCAACTCTCGCGAGGCCGGCGAGCTGATGTTCCTCGGTCAGGGCGCCGGTGGCGCTCCGACGGCCAGCGCCGTCATGGGCGACGTCGTCACCGTGGCCCGGAACCGCCACCGCGGCACCGCCAGCCACCGCGGCCCCAGCTCCAGCAGCCGTGCGGTGGCCCCCATCGGGGAGTCCGAGGCGCAGTTCTACGTGAGCTTCGACGTCGTCGACCGCCCCGGCATCCTGGCGCGCTGCGCCGGCATCTTCGGCGATCACGGCGTGTCGCTGCGGGTGGTGCAGCAGAGCTACCTGGCCGAACGGGAGGGGGCCGACGCCAGCGGTTTCGCCGCCCGGCTCGGCGTCATGACGCACCTCACGCGGGAGAGCGACCTCGCGGTCGTCGTCGAGGAACTCCGCCGTTCCGACTTCGTCGGATCCGACGTGCGCGTCCTGCGCGTCGAGGGCTTCTGAGTCGATGGGCCGGCTCGTCGTCCGGGTCCCCGCGACCACCGCGAACCTGGGCTCGGGGTTCGACTGCGTCGGCATGGCGTTCGACTGGTTCGACGAGCTGACGCTGGAGACGCACGACACGCCGGGCCTGGAGGTCATGGTCACCGGCGAAGGCGCGGCGGACGTGCCGCGCGACGAACGGCACCTGGTCGTGGCGACGTTCCTCGAGGGCCTGGCCGCCTTCGGGGGCGAGCGCCCCCCGGGTCTGCGGTTCACGGCGCACAACACCATCCCGCACTCGCGCGGCCTGGGCTCGTCGGCGGCCGCCATCGTCGCGGGGCTCGCCCTGGCCTGGGGCGTCGCCCGCCCCGGTCAGCCGCTGGACCGCGCGGCGCTCACGCGACTCGCCACCGCTGCCGAGGGACATCCGGACAACGCGGGGGCGGCCGTGTGGGGCGGCGCCATCCTCGCCTGGGCCCGCGACGGCAAGGTGTCGCTGGTGCAGCTGCCGCTGCCCGAGGGCTTCGGCGCCGTGGCGTATGTGCCCGGCTTCGAGTGCCGCACCGACGACGCCCGCCGCGTCCTGCCCGACACCGTGGGGCGGGCTGACGCCGTCGCGCAGGCCATCGCGGCCGCCGCCCTGCCGCTCGCCCTCACGCTCCGCCCCGACCTGCTGCTGGACGCGACGGCGGACCGGCTGCACCAGCAGTACCGGGCCGACCTCATGCGGCCCGCCTACGACCTCATGCTGCGGCTGAGGGCAGCCGGTGTGCCGGCGGCGATCTCCGGCGCGGGCCCCACCGTGATCGCCGTCGGGCTCCCGGACCAGCTGGATCCGGCCGGCTCCGTGACCAGCACCGGGTTCGCGGTGCACCGGCTCCGCCCCGCCGGGGGCGTCGAACTGCACGTCGGCTGACGGCCAGGCCGCGGCTCGCACGCGGCGATTCGGGCGCGTCTTTGGTCGCGGGCCCTCCGACTTGCTAGGCTGGAGCGCGGTTTACCACGAGGCGCCGCCGGGGCGATCATCCACCCGGCCACTTCCGCGCCCAGTACTCCACCACTTTGACGCCGTCGGCCGCATTGAGAGGCTGCCCGCACGGCTCCATGAAGGGAACTTTCCTTGAGCGAATCCGTTGACCTGTCCGGAATGAAGCTGGTCGAACTCAAGTCCGTCGCAGCCAGGCTGGGCATCAAGGGCGCATCCGCCATGCGCAAGGGCGACCTGGTCTCCGCCATCCAGTCCGCCGGGGGCGGCACCCCCGCCGCCCGAGCGCCCCGCCCCGAGCGGGAGCAGGCGGCTCCCCAGGAGACGCTCGTCGACGCCGGGGCCGAGCCCCAGCGCCCTCCGCGCAGCCGCCGCGCCGCGTCGCGTCCGGCCGGGGAACCGGCCTCCCCCGCGGGGGAGTCCGCGCCCGCCGCCGAGCAGCCCGCGGCCCAGGAGCAGCGCTCCGAGGAGCCGCGCCGCCAGGAAGAGCCGCGCCAGGACCGTGGCGACGGCGAGCCGAGCGGCCGCAACCGCCGTCGCCGCAACCGCGACCGCGCCCCCCAGGGCGAGACCACCATCCCGCAGCAGGACGTCATCGACGAGGTGGGCGAACTCCTCGAAGCGGCCAAGGGCGGCGGCCGCGCCCCCGCGGCCGCGGCCTCAGCGCCGCCGGCCCCCGCGTCGGTCACCATCGAGCCCGTGGGCTACGACGACGATCAGGGCGGCTCGCGCCGCAGCCGTCGACGCCGTAACCGCGAGCGGCAGACCAACCGGCGCCCCACCCGGGGAAGCCAGGGGGGCATGGAGCGCATGGAGGCCGAGCCCACCGTCGGCGAGGGCGACGTGCTCGTCCAGATCTCCGGCATCGTCGACATCCAGGACAACTATGCGTTCGTTCGCACCTCCGGGTACCTGCCCGGCCCCAACGATGCCTACCTGTCGATGTCGACGGTGCGGCGCTACGGCCTGCGCCGCGGCGACGTCATCACCGGCGCGATCCGCGCGCAGCGTGAGGGCGAGCGCAAGGAGAAGTTCAACCCGCTGGTGCGCCTCGACACGGTCAACGGCGACGATCCGGAGAAGGCCAAGGGCCGCCCCGAGTTCGCCAAGCTCACCCCGCTCTACCCGCAGGAGCGGCTGCGCCTCGAGACCGTGCAGAACACAATCACCGGCCGGATCATCGACCTGGTCTCGCCCATCGGCAAGGGCCAGCGCGGCCTGATCGTGTCGCCGCCCAAGGCGGGCAAGACCATGATCATGCAGGCCATCGCGAACGCCATCGCGGCGAACAACCCCGAGGTCCACCTCATGGTGGTGCTCGTGGACGAGCGTCCCGAGGAGGTCACCGACTTCCAGCGCACAGTCTCCGGCGAGGTCATCGCCTCGACGTTCGACCGCCCGGCCGAGGACCACACCATGGTCTCCGAGCTCGCGATCGAGCGGGCCAAGCGCCTGGTGGAGCTCGGCCACGACGTCGTCGTGCTGCTCGACGGCATCACGCGCCTCGGCCGCGCCTACAACCTCGCGGCGCCGGCCTCGGGCCGCATCCTGTCCGGTGGTGTCGACTCGGCGGCGCTGTACCCGCCGAAGAAGTTCTTCGGTGCCGCCCGCAACATCGAAGACGGTGGCTCGCTCACCATCCTGGCCACCGCGCTCATCGAGACGGGCTCCAAGATGGACGAGGTCATCTTCGAGGAGTTCAAGGGCACGGGCAACATGGAACTGCGCCTGCGCCGCGAGCTGGCCGACAAGCGGATCTTCCCCGCCATCGACGTCGACGCCTCGGGCACCCGACGCGAGGACCTGCTGCTGGGTCGCGACGAGCTCAACATCATCTGGAAGCTGCGCCGGGCCCTGTCCGGGCTCGATGACCAGCAGGCCCTCGAGACCCTGAAGTCGCGGATGGCCAAGACGCAGAGCAACCACGAGTTCCTGCTCAGCGTCCTGAAGACCACCCCCGCGGCCGAAGGCTGAGCGCGCGGAGTTTGATTTCCGGGGCCGGCGCGGCAGACATCCCAGGTTTTGTTTTGTCAAGCGGCAGCGCTGGATTGGTGGCTCCAGGCCTTGTTTTCGTCGTAGAGCTGGCCGGTTTTGAGGCAGCCGTGGAGGATGCCCACCCACCGGTTCCCGAGCTGGCGGAGGGCGGCCTGGTGGCCGATCTTGCGGTCCTTGAGAGCCTTGTAGTAGGCCTTCGCACCGGGTGAGCCGCGCATCGATCCGAACGCCCATT